>CANQTB010000149.1 GCA_947626665.1 uncultured Eggerthellaceae bacterium | reverse complement strand
TTGTTAGCGCCAGGCTAAATTAGCCACCTAAAGCCAACCTAAAATAGCCAATTCAGAGTCAAGGAAAAGCAGCCAATGCGTCCTCCAGACCCCTACACTGGTCTATGCCAATACGCCAGCGTAAGGAGGATTATGGACAAAGAAAACGAACGCATTGGCCTTCAGGAGATTATAGACAAGGCCATAGAGGAGCTGGCCCGCGAGGCGGGCGATTCATTCAAACTCGACCAGCTGAACCTTGCCGAGTTCTCGCGCAGGACGGGGCTGTCGCGCTCGAAAGCGCGATCGCTGAAGGCGAAGGGCTTCGTCGTGACGCCGCACGGAAGATGCGGGATAAGGGCCGAGTCAACGGTCATCAGTGGCTTCGAGGGGGTGGTGAACACCCTGCTGATGGAGGGCGTAACGAACTCCGAGGTCGTCTTCGAGCGCATCGCGAGCCAGGGCTACAAGGGCGGAAAGACTACTGTCAAGAACTACATCTCCGCGCACGCGAGCCTGGTTCCCGCCAAGCGCAAGCTCGCCAAGGCCGATCCGCGGGGCAGCCGCGGAAGGCGATTCGAGACGAAGCCCGGCGAGAGCTACCAAATGGACTGGGGCTTCGTGAGGGTCGAGGGCTGGGACGGCGGCGACTTCAAGATAGCGTGCTTCGCGATGGTGTGCCATCATTGCGGAACGTGCTACGTCGAGTTCTTCCCGAACGCCCGGCAGGAGAACCTCTTCATAGGCATGGTCCACGCCTTCATGGTCATGGGCGTGCCGGAATACGTCTTGACGGACAACATGCGCAGCGTCACGACGGGGCGCGACATCGAGGGCAAGCCGATCTGGCAGGTGGACTACGCGGCCTTCATGGCGTGCGTCGGGTTCAAGACGAGACTCTGCAAGCCGTACCATCCGTTCACGAAGGGCAAGGTCGAGAGGCTGGTCTCCTATGTCAAGCGCAACTTCGCGGCTGGGCGCAAGTTTTACAACGCCACCGACTTGAACGCCCAAGCACTCGAGTGGTGCGCCAGGCAGTCCGGGCGCTACCGCAGGGCCATGGACTGCGTCCCCGCCGAGGAGCACGCTGCGAAGTGCCTGCCCGCAGCAGCGCAGATCGAGAGGACCGAGGAGCTCGCGATGTATCTGTGCCCCCGGCGCCGCATCAGCTTCGACGGGTTCGTGAGCTACGAGGGGCGCCGCTTCGGCGTGCCCTACTGGTACCCGGGCAAGACCTGCCGCGTCAGCCGCGAAGGCGAGCTCGTCCACGTGTACGCCGACGACTTGTCGCGCGAGCTGGCGGCGCATCCCGTCACCTGGAGCCGCAAGGACAGCTTCTGCGCCGACCAGTACGCGGACGACCAGCCCATCGAGCTGCCGACCGCGCCCGTGACCACCGCGATCGGCCAGCTGGGGCCATCGAGGGACAAGCCCGGGTTCGACAAGTTCGACTTCGAGGGGAGGCTGCGATGACGGCGGCAACGACGGTGGCGGCCGGAGCAGCTGTGGATGCCCCGGCGACCGCGCTCTACGGGCGCGTCAGCGAGCGCGCCGCCTTCCTTGATGTGAGCATATCCCCCGAGGAGCTGGCCGAGCTGGCGGTCCGCCTCGACATGGGGGGAGACGAGCTGTCCGCGCTCGAGGCGGTCTTCACGTACCTGGCGGACAAGCGCCACGACCAAGTCATAAGCACGCTGCTCAAGCTGAGCCGCCTGCCGCAGAGAGCCCCCAAGACCTTCGAGGGGTTCGACTTCGACCGCATACGCGGCCGGGACGCCGCCGCGCTGCGCAAGCTGCCGGCGCTATCGAACCTGCACGCACGGAAGAACCTGGCGTTCATCGGACCAGGTGGAATTGGGAAGACCCACCTTGCGCAAGCCTACGGCAGGGCGTGTTGCCTGGAGGGCTTCAAGACATACTACCTCAAGGCGACCGAGCTTCGTGATAAGCTGAAGAAAGCCGCGGATTCCGGCAGCACCTCGAGAGCGGTGGCCGCGCTCGTCAAGCCCTCGTGCCTGATCATCGACGAGGTCGGGCGCTGCACCTTCGACAAGCCGTGCACGGATTTGTTCTTCGACATAGTGGACCGGCGCTACGAGAAGGAGGGCCCGAACACGATGATTCTGACGAGCAACACGTCCACGAATAATTGGGACGAGTTCTTCACGGGAGACGACACCTTGCTGTGCACGCTCGACCGCCTGTTCGATCGCGCATCGGTGTTCGTGATGAAGGGCGCGAGCTTCCGCGGGGCGGAGCTGGAGATATTCTCGGTGGAGTCTTCGCCTACGGCAACCAAGATGAACAAGTGAGCATAGGCGGATTAGAAGTGTAGAAAGAATCGCGATCGCTGGCGTATTGGCGAAATTGACTTGGCCGGGATTGGCGATTTTTGTCCGACTTGGAAGCGGCTAATTTAGCCTGGCGCTAACACTATCTTTCGATCCCCATTTAAAACTTCATTTCAGTTTGTGTGTGTAACACGGGAAAGGAGAGTTGCCATGTACGATGTGCCGTCTTTCTGGGCATTCGATTATGATTTCAATCCTATGCCAATTGAAGTTTGCCTTAAGGCACCTAAGTGGGAAACAGCAGTAACGCTTCCTGGATGTGCTTATGACCTTCGACTCGCGCTGGACAACATTCCGGAAGAGCTCTGCATCAGTAAGGAATTCGCCTGTGATGGATGGGCAACATATGTGACGTTTTCGAAAGCGAAGGCGTCAGAGATCTTGAACTTTCTCTATGGCGGAAAGATTCCGGATGACGTATGGAGGATCATCTGCTCGGCGTCCGACGACACGCTTAAGCTTCTCGGGTTTTGGGACTAAAGATGAGCAGAATCATAAAGAGAAGAGACATCGTCACACTCTGCGGTAGTACCTTCTACAAAGATACTTTTCTTGGCATACAGGAAAGCTTGACGCTTTCGGGACACATCGTGTTAGCTCCTGGCACCTATGGTCATGCCGATGACAATTCTTTCTTTGATCAGAAGAAGACACTTGATGAACTCCATAAGAAAAAGATTGACCTTTCAGGTTGGATCTATGTGATAAACCCCGAGTCAATGAGGGACTCGACATCGACATCTCGAAACCAAACGATTGGCCCTTCTTCACCAATCTTGTGTTGGGATATAGGACGCACAACAATTCCGGATCCCTTGGCAAAAGCGACATAGAAAGAGACCTCGGCTTCTTCGCGCGTCTCGTCGGTATCCTAAAGCCCAAGAAGGCCATCATCTGCCTAGGCAAGAACACGTTCAACGGGGCTCTCAAAGCGTTAGGACTCGATCCTCATGAAGGGGACTTCAATAAAATGCTCAACGATGAGAAAAACTCAGAGCCGTTTGGTGGCATCAAGATCTTCGGCATGGCCCATCCGGGTTATTTCGGGTGCCTGAATCGCGTCGGAGGTCCACGCAGCAAACACAATGCCGAGGAAGGTCTTCTGAAAGAAGTGGAAGACTGGAAGAAGATGGCCGCCCGGCTGTAATGCTTTTTGCAACTTTCTTGTCCAATCCGAGGTACACGCGCACGCCATTGTTCTTTCTACAATGAACAAGAAAGCACAGAAGCTTGAGGTGCTGCGCGCTGTTTAAGAGGATGTTGTAAGGAGCGGGAAATGATTGCACGCGAAGAAGCGAAGGAAATAGCAATGGAAGTATTTCCTGAGGCAAACTATTACGAAGAATACAAGCGTTTTCTCGTGCTTTCGTGCATGGAAGACCTTCCTTCAGACGGAGGTGGATTGTCTCCTATAGCCATTAACAAAAGAAATGGAAAGTCCTATCCGTTTGCATATGCTGTCAACAAGGGCTGGCTAAGAGATGATCCGATAGCCTCAGGCGTCCTGTAGCTCCAATTCGGGAGCAGTAGGATTCTGGCTGGTAATCAGACGAAAGAGGCATGATGGCTAAAGAGTTTAATTTCATGAAGAGAAGTGGTGAGCTGCTAGAACAAGGATACTCCATAGAAGAGGCTATCGATATTATGGGCAAAGAATCGGCAGAGTCCGATTACACCGTCTTAGACGATGGCGCATGGTTCGATTTGCTTGCTGAAATTGCTGAGGGCGCAGAGGAGCGTTATCAGGCGAGTCTCAAAGACGAAGAGTAGTTGCTCTATGAGGAAGTGCATTTACGATGATCGACAGCGTTCCGCAATGGTGGGAGTGGACAACTGAGGATAAATTTGGGGTAGTTACAGGCTTGAGAGACGACGCTCCGCCAGAGGTTAAAGGAGAATATGAGGCATATCTGAAGCGGAAGAGCGAAGGACACGAGGATTAGCCATCTAGAGAGGCCGCCAATTCTCAAGCTTTTCTTATAGTCTTTAAGATTTGCCCTTGTTAAAGCCTGCTCACTTTCGGGGACACTACACTACGCCCTTATCTACACGAGCGCGTAGACCATGTCCCAGGTGATGATCTTTCGAATGGCACCACAGGCACGTCGGTAATCTCCCGCGGAAACCGCTGCCTCATAGGCACGCCGTACGGTGAGCTCATCGATGCCGACTGCCTCGGCGATCCAAAGAAGCGATGCTGCGTT
>CANQTB010000148.1 GCA_947626665.1 uncultured Eggerthellaceae bacterium | reverse complement strand
AAGCGTTAGCAGACGGATTTGACGACGTTGGCGATTGCCTGCGCATGCGCATCGGCGAGCTTTTGCGTTTTCGCCTCCACCATCACGCGAACGAGAGGCTCGGTTCCGCTCGGGCGTAAGAGCACGCGACCCTCATCCCCAAGCTCTGCCTCGGCATTGCGTACGGCCTCGCCGATCGCCGGATGCCCATCAATGGCGCTTTTGTCTTTCACCGGAACGTTGATCAGTGTTTGAGGATAGCGTTCCACGAGGCGCGATACCTCCAACGTCGTCATCCTGTTGCGCTTGAGCGCGGCGAGGAACTGGCAGGCAGTCATCAAGCCATCCCCCGTCGTATTGTGACGCAAAAGGATCATGTGGCCGGACTGCTCGCCGCCCGCCGCATAGCCATGCGCCCGCATCTCTTCCAGAACATAACGGTCGCCCACCTTCGTATGCACAACCTCTATCCCTTCGCGCTGCATCGCATGGGTAAATCCGAGGTTGCTCATGACGGTGGCAACCACCGTGTTATGGCTGAGCTGCCCGCGGCGCTTCATGTCGATCGCGCACATCGCCAGGATGTCGTCGCCATCCAAAACATGGCCGTCGGAAGCCACTATCATCACGCGATCGGCGTCGCCATCGTGCGCTATGCCGATATCGGCCTTTGTCAGCCTTACTAACTCGATCAACGCCTCAAGATGCGTCGAGCCGCACGCAACGTTGATGTCATCGCCGCTGAAGCTGTCGTTGATCACGCTCACGCGCGCGCCCAGGCGGATGAGAGTTTCCGGAGACGTCTTCGAAGAGGCTCCGTGCGCCGTATCGAGCGCGATGTTCATCCCTTCGAAATCAATGCCTTGGTGGAGGATTTCGCTGACGCAGTGCTGAATATAGATTTCTCGGGCATCTTTGATCTTGCTTAGTCGACCAACATGAACGCCGACAATTGGAACGACGCGGGCATCACCCGCCTCCGAAGCCGCTTCTGAAAGCATTCCCTCATAACCGCCGGCCATGACAAAATCTGCAATCCGATCCTCCACGGCATCAGGAAGCTTGAAGCCCTGCGAATCGAAGAATTTTATGCCGTTATATTCCGGAGCGTTATGGGATGCGCTAATCACGATGCCGCCATTGGCCTTCAAGCTGCGCGTGAGAAGCGCGACCGCAGGCGTTGGAATGATCCCCGCAACATGGGCTGTTGCCCCAACGCTCATAATACCGGCGCAAAGGGCGCTTTCGAGCATATCGCCCGAGCGGCGCGTATCTCTTCCTACGACAATGCGCTCACCAAGAAACCTGCCTGCGGCTTGCCCCAGCCGATAGGCGATTTCGCAGGTCAATTCGTCATTGGCGATGCCTCGCACCCCGTCGGTGCCAAAAAGGCGCGTCATTTATTTTCCTCTGTTCAGATGTTCCGGATTCAGTACGGCTATGCCGCTTCGTTTGGAAAGGGCCTCGTCATCCATTCGTGCATTCAGTTCTGCCGCAAGCTCATCAAGCGTTATTCCCTCGCGTTCCAAGAGCACCAAGAGATGATAGACAACGTCAGCTGCCTCATAGCGAAGATGATCGCGCTGCGCATCAACGTCGTTGGCAGCACTGCTGTGGGCCTCGATATCAACATCGGGCTCGGTGGCATTTGCCGCATCCCGCGAAGCACCAGCGCTATCTTGCGCATTTTCAAGATCTTTTGCCGCCATGGCGGTCTCAAACGCCTCTTCGACAACCTTCTTGCCGACCGCATCTACCTCGCCATGCAGCAGTCGAAGCGTATAGCTCTTCTCGTCGGCGCCACGCCTTGCGGCGATCGTCTGCGCCAAACAGGAGAGCGCATCGCCGATTTGCGTCTGCGGCGATGCGCCTTCAGTTATGTTAAAGCACTTACTCGTCATCCTGATCAAGCAGGCTGTCGAGATCATCGAGGCTGTTCAAGCCACCGAAGCTGTTTTTGCCCTCCTCGGAACCCTCATCCTTCGAGTTCGAAAGATTGAATCCGAGCGATCCCACCGAACCCAGTAGCGCATCAAGCTCTTCAAGATTGCGCTGATACGACCGCGGAGGAAGAGCTTCACCGAGCATCTCCTCGCTGTCGGTGTTGAACGTCGGAGGTTCGTCACCGCCGATGAGAATCGTATCGTCCGGTGAGAACACCATATCGAGCAGCTGGCTCATGTCGTCGGTCGACGCGTTGAGATCGTCTTCAATCACATGCATCAGCCCACGCGCCTCCAAGCCCTCTTTCAGCTCTTCGATGGCCTTCATGCCAATGCCTTCAATGCGAAGCAAATCTTCCTCGGTATGACCGACGAGGTCGGCAACCGTTTCGATTCCCACCTCGCTGAACTTGTTCGCCCAGCGCTGGGAAACCCCGAGGTCATCATAGATATAAAGCCGTGCTTCTTCGTCGGTGAGCGCCGGTCCGCGATGACCAAGCGCGAGTGCCGTGTAGTATGACGAGAAACCCTGCCCGCCGGGGAAGTAAGTATCACCGTCAAGCGACCAATCCTGCGGCTGCGGAAGCAGCGATTCGATATCACGCAACATATCCGGTGCCGAATCGGGCAGCGCATCGCCAGTCGGCGCTTCGACAGGACGACCCTTGTAGGTAAGTCCCACGTCGCGATAGCGATTCAGGCCTGTGCCGGCGGGAATGGATTTGCCGATGATGACGTTTTCCTTCAGGCCCGCAAGGGTATCGGTTTTGCCCTCGATGGCGGCGTCGGTGAGTACCTTCGTCGTCTCTTGGAACGAAGCCGCGGAAAGCCATGAGTCGGTGGCAAGCGAGGCCTTTGTGATGCCGAGCAGCAACGGCTGTCCGATCGGAGGCTCTTTTCCTTCCGCGATCAGATCGTTCGCCACGCGTTCAAATTCGAAGCGGTTGACTTGGCGTCCGGGCAGGAAGTTTGAATCGCCCGCATCAAGCACGGCCACTTTACGCAGCATCTGGCGCGCGATGACCTCGATGTGTTTGTCGTTGATATCCACGCCTTGCGAAACGTACACACCCTGGACCTGACGCACGATATAGCGCAACGTCGTGTTCGGATCGGTAAGACGGAGCAAGTCGTGCGGATTCACCGAGCCCTTCGTCAGCTGTTGGCCGACCTTCACTTCACATCCGTCTACCACGCCGTTGACCATCTGGGCGCGCGCGGAAACAACGTATTCGCGGTAGTTGCCCTCTTGGTCGTGGATCGTGAGCGTCTTGGAAGTCTTGTCACCGCCGATCTGCAACGTGCCGGCGATTTCGGCGAGCACCGCTTGGCCCTTCGGTTTGCGAGCTTCGAACAGCTCTTGAACACGCGGGAGACCATGGGTGATGTCTTCGCCTGCGACGCCGCCGGTGTGGAAGGTGCGCATGGTCAGCTGCGTGCCGGGTTCGCCGATCGACTGAGCGGCGATGATGCCGACGGCTGTGCCGACGTTAACCGGACGTCCCGTCGCCAAATCCCAACCGTAGCATTTCTGGCAAACGCCATGGGAAGCGTGGCAGGTCATGATCGTACGGATGACGACCTCGTCGATTCCGGCCTCCTGCAGCTGTGCCAGCTGATCAAGAGACGAGATGAAGCTCTCGGCGGCAATGACAACATTGCCATCGGCGTCCACGGCATCCTCAAGGACGCAGCGGCCGATGAGGTTCTCATCGAGTTCGCCCTTCTCGTTCACGATCGGATAGCTGACGCCGTCGGTCGTTCCGCAATCGAGTTCGCGGATGATGACGTCTTGGGCGACGTCGACGAGACGACGCGTCAGATAGCCCGAGTCTGCCGTGCGCAGCGCTGTGTCGGCGAGGCCTTTGCGGGCGCCGTGCGTGGAGATGAAGTACTCCAACACCGAGAGGCCCTCACGGAAGTTCGCCTTGATCGGGCGGTCGATGATCTCGCCCTTCGGGTCGGACATCAGTCCGCGCATGCCGGCGAGCTGGCGAATCTGCTTGATGTTACCGCGGGCTCCGGAGAATGCCATCATGTAGATCGGATTGAACTTGTCGAAGTTCGCCGCCATGGCATCACCGACATCTTCGTTTGCGGCGTTCCAGATATCGACGACCTGCTTATGGCGTTCTTCCTCGCTCATGAGGCCCATCTCGTAATCCTCATCGATATGGGCGACCTTCGCATCGGCCTCGGCAAGGATCGCATCCTTTTCCGGAGGAAGCGTCGCGTCGTACACCGAAACGGTGACGCCGGCGCGCGTTGCATAGTGGAAGCCCGCATCTTTGAGGCCATCGAGGATCGGCGGCACCTCAGACATGGAGTAGCGATTGCACACATCCTCAACGAGACGTCCAATTTCCTTCTTATTCATCTCGTAGTTCAGGAACGGATAGTCGTCGGGAAGAACGTTGTTGAACGTGATACGGCCGACGGTCGTCTCGATGCGTGCGCCGGCCTTGTGAAGCTCGAAATTGTTGTACGAGGTGGCAACCTGCGTATCGTTCTCGAGGCGCACCCAGATCTTTGCCTGCAGGTCGAGGTCGGCGCGGGCGTCGTAGGCATTGAGCGCGTCGTTGAAGTTGATGAACGCACGCCCCTCGCCCGGAAAGCCCTCGCG
>CANQTB010000147.1 GCA_947626665.1 uncultured Eggerthellaceae bacterium | reverse complement strand
CAGTCAAATGGATTTGCATCCGACAGCGAGATAGGGGTGCTTGAAAAATCAACCATTTGCAAAGGAGGATTTAAAAGTATTTTTCATTCGCAAAATCCTGCCTGAAAGATGGCCTGAAACCGAGTTTCACCCATTTTATGGCCGTATTCCAATGCGTTCATCCCTTGTATGTGAAGACGACAACCTCGAAAGTCCACATCATGAAATTATCTTTGGTTCCACAGAGAAGCAATGATTGACTTAGGAGGATATATGCAAAATATGAACAAGATGATTTTCGATCGCCGAAGCTTTTTAAAGGGAGGGACTCTTGCGGCAGCCGCCGTTACCGTTGCCGGAGCGGGTCTTGCAGGCTGTTCTCCAACATCCAAATCCACTGATGGGGCGGCTTCTGCAAACATGGGATCCGGTTCTGATGTAAAAATCCCCGCTGGACTTGTCATGAGCGATTTCGAACAAAGCGCTGTGGAACTTGAGCCAATTGAGGATTTTGCAGCTGAAGAAACCTATGACATCGTTGTCGTTGGTGCCGGATGTGCCGGCGTTCCTGCCACATTGACCGCTCTTGAAGAGGGCGCAACGGTTGGCGTCTTGCAAAAGGAGGCTGACGCTTCTGCTAACGGTAATGGTGCCAGTGCGGTTATTCTCGGCCAATCTGATGAGACGGCTGTTAAACATTGGATGTCCGACTGGGCAAAGGAAAACAAGTGGCGTCTTAACGAGGAGCTGTTCCAATATTACGTTGATCATTCTGAAGATACGCTGAGCTGGATCATTCAACAGGCAGACTCTGTCGATTTCGCCCCTGCCTCATACAAAACGAGTGCTTCAATTATTTATGACGATGGTACACGTATCGCTACATTCGAAGCCTCAAGTCCAAGCAACGACGAACTGATGAAGAAACTGATCGCCAAAGCACAAGATCTCGGAGCTGTAGTTCATTTCAGCACACCTGCCGTGCAAATCGTACAAGACGAAAGCGGACGGGTGACTGGCGTCATTGGCAAAAACGAGAATGGTGAATATATCAAGATGAATGCAGACGTTGCCGTTATTATGGCTGCGGGCGACTATATGAATAACGACTCTCTCACCGACCGCTATTGTCCCGACCCGGTGGATCTTTATCGCAAGCAAAGCAATCGAACCGGCGATGGACATATCCTTTCCTCTATGGCAGGTGGGCGCATCGTTCGCGGCATGCATCCGAAGATGTGCCACGATCTGCAGTGCAGTGCCTTCACGTTCATGGCCACTCCTCTTTTGGCCCTCGATCCACAAGGCAACCGATTCTTCAATGAAGAATGTGTATTGACGTCTTGGTCGACCGTCATGATGTATCACTACCATGGCGAGCAACCGGTGATGTATCGCTTCTTCGACAGCCAATATGGCGAGAAATACAAGGGCGTTGGACAGATCCCAAGCGTTGAAATGCTAGACTCCAATGTTGTTGGAGTGACAGATAACCCGCAACGCCGCATCTTTAAAGATGACACCATCGAAGGTCTTTGCGATCAGTTGGGATTGGATGCGGCAACCTTTAAAGCGTCCATTGAGCATTATAACGATCTTTGCCGTGAAGGCTTTGACGAAGATTTTGGCAAGAGCGCAAAGTATATGCAAACTGTCGAAACCGCTCCGTTCTATTGTATAGAAACCACCCCGGGGCTATCGGCAATTGATGGTGGCGTATACGTTGACAATCACTATCAGGTCGTTGATGCCGATGGTAATCCCATTGAAGGGTTGTTTGCTGCTGGCGTCAATGCAGGTAATCTGTGCGGTGGAGTTGACTGGGCTATGCCGGGCGGATCATCTAACTGCCACTGTTTCAATGCCGGACGTTATACGGTCATCTATGCTTTGACGGGCGGCCTTGAGCCCACCAACAAGTGTACCTTTGATCAGGTATCCGATCGTTTCATCGGCGAAGATGGCAAGTTTATCTGGGAAAAGCCAGGCGAGTGTCGCAATGCTATCGAAATCTGGTAGGAGGGATCTTCGGAAGGAAGAGAAGGTGAATGCCCGAAATAATCCCACTTTATAGTTGAATAGAGGGTATATAGTCAGACGGCCCCGAGAGGGGCCGTCGAAGTTTCGTCCTGTTCCGCTGTTCGCCTGAACGGCGGAACAGGAAAACGCCCCCTCGCCCAAGCGGGATAGGCCCTGAACGGGACGAGGGGGCGTTCGGAAGAACAGCGGAACAATATTATTCGTAGGCCGCAGCGGCGACTTCGAGCTGGTTGATGATGTCGATCTTCTGCGGGCACATCGCCTCGCAGGCGCCGCACTGTATACATTCTGACGCATAGCCGTCTTGCGCCTGCCACGAATACAGCCCCTTCACGAACTCGCGGTCACGCGTCATCGCCTCGAGGTTCAAAAGCGACATGATCGTGGAGATCTGCACGTGTTGCGGGCAGTCCTTCAGGCAGTATCCGCAATTCGTGCATGGCACCACCTGCATATCGCGAAGCGCCGTGAGCGCCTCGGCGAGCGCTTGCTGCTCTTCCGGCGTAAACGGCTTGTTCGCCGCATAGGAGGCGAGGTTTTCCCGCATCTGCTCGATCGTTGAAACACCTGAGAGCACCGCAAGGACGTTGGGAAGATTCCAGCAGAAGCGATAGGCCCAATTCGCGTCGGTCGCATGCGGGTTTGCCGCGCGGAGGATAGCCGCCACCTCCTCGGGGAGATTGCACAAGCGTCCGCCACGTGCCGGCTCCATGATGATAACGGGCTTTTCATGTGCCGCCGCCACTTCCATGAGCTTGCGCGATTGCGTGATGGGGTCGTCCCAATCGAGGTAATTCACCTGCAGCTGCACGAAATCGACCTCAGGATGGTCGATCAGCAGCTGCTCCAAGGTCTCGGGGCCATCGTGCATGGAAAAGCCCCAGTTTTTGATGACGCCTTCTTCCTTCTTTTGCTGGGCGAATTCCCACATGCCGAAGGCATCGAATTTCGCCGTGCGCTGCCCTCCCACATTATGAAGCAGATAATAGTCGATGTAATCGGTGCCCAAGCGCTCAAGCGAGATGCCCAAGCACGCCTTCGCGGTCGCCTCGTCGGGAAGCGCCCATGCGAGGCATTTCGTCGCGATGGTGTAAGAATCGCGTGGATAGCGCTTGACGAGCGCCTCGCCGAGCGCCGTCTCGGAAGCACCGTCGTGATAGACGAACGCCGTGTCGAAGTAGGTATGGCCCGCTTCCATAAAGGCGTCCACCATCTCTTTGAACTGTTCCATATCGATGCTTGATTCGTCTTTCGGGTTGAGCAGCGGCAGGCGCATGCATCCGAATCCGAACTTCGCTTGCGTTGAAACCGTTTCTGCCATGATTATTCCTCCTCATCGTTTTGCGCCAAAGATGCTTCCTCTTGCTTCGCTTCGGCCCAAAGTTTTTCCTGCTCGTCTGTTGTCAGCTCCTCGATCGACTTGCCGCTTTCACGTGCCGCCTTCTCCATATATTCCCAACGATGGCGAAACTTTCGGTTCGTCGCCCGCAGCGCGCTCTCCGCATCAAGCCCCATACGGCGCGCCACGTTCACGATCGCGAAAAGCACGTCGCCGAGTTCCAGCTCTGCTGCGGCCTTCTCGCGATGCGAGGCGCTTTCCACGATCTTGCCGTTCTCGCTCTTCGGCGCTGCCTTATAAGCTTCTTTCAGCTCATAGATCTCCTCGGCCACTTGCAGCCACACATCATCGAGCGTTTCCCATTCGAATCCCGCCGAAACCGCCTTCCGCGAGATCTTCTGCGCCTCCATGAGTGCCGGCAAGCTGCGAGGCACGCCTTGCAAAAGCCCCTGCGGTTGCTCGACCGCTTCGGCTTGCGTCGGCTCTTGCGCCTTCTCGGCAAGCTTCACCTTGTCCCAGATGTCGAGCACCTCGTTCGCATCCTGCGCAACCACCGCATCGCCGAATACGTGAGGATGGCGGCGGATGATCTTCTCGTTCACCTCGCGGCACACATCGGCGATTGTGAATTCTCCCTCATCGGCTGCTATCTGGCTCTGCAGCACCACCTGCAAAAGCACATCGCCCAACTCCTCGCGCATGTGCGCCACATCATCGGCCTCGATGGCGTCGACGGCCTCGTAGGCCTCCTCGATCATGTTCTTCGCGATGCTTTGATGCGTCTGCTCCTTGTCCCACGGACAACCGTCGGGCGCGCGCAGCGCTGCGATCGTGGTGACAAATTCGTCGAATTCCGGAACCGGCATGAACTCCCACCCTTCATATTTGAACGTCATATCCTTATGATACGACGTTCGTCAAAGGGCAAGCAGAAAACCGCCTATATCGTGTCGTCCGGATGGCCGCCGTGCTGAATGGTCGTCGCAAGCGGATGCTCCTTGATCAGGCACGTGAGAATCACGCCGATGATGAGCAACGGCACGAAATAGAGAAAGATCGGCACCAGAGCATCGGAATAGCCGTTCACGATGACTTCGCGCACCGAGTCGGACATCTTATCGAGCGCGCTCGGCGTAATGGCATTGATCGAGATGTTGTCGGTCTTCGGCAGATGCGCGGCGATGTCGGCAGTGAGGCGCGAGGTGAACATCGC
>CANQTB010000146.1 GCA_947626665.1 uncultured Eggerthellaceae bacterium | reverse complement strand
CGGTGGAGGGGCCGGCATTCTTAAACGTGCTCGCACCATGCCCGCGCGGCTGGCGTATCGGCTCGGATGAAACGCTTGAGATCTGCCGCCTTGCGGTTGATTCGAAGTTCTGGCCGCTCTTCGAGGTGGAGAACGGTGTGTGGAAGCTGACGCCGGTCCGCGAGAAGAATCTCAAGCCCGTGGAGGACTTCCTCCGTCCGCAGGGGCGCTTCAAGCATCTCTTCAAACCAGAAAATGCGCACATCATCGAAGAAATCAAGCAAGACATCGAAGCCTACTGGTCATACCTTGAGGGGCGCGTCGCAGGATCGAAGGACGCGACCTCGCCGATTGAATAGCCGATATTTTACGGCAAGAAGGAAAGGCTGCCAGCGTCATGAGGCGCGGGCAGCCTTTTTGTGAGAAAATGGCTTCGTATGAATATATGACGACGCCCCGTGCGAAAAGCGCAAAGGATGAAGAGGTGATCTGATGTCAAAGGTAACGATAGTCGGAGCGGGAAACGTAGGAGCCACCGCGGCACACATCATCGCCGCCCATGATTTGGCAGACGTTGTGCTCGTGGACGTGGCTGATGGGCTCGCCCAAGGCAAGGCGCTCGATCTGATGCATCTGCGTTCGGTGGAGAAATTCCATGCGAAGGTTTCGGGTTCGAATGACTATGCACCCACGAAAGATTCCGACGTCGTTGTCATTACGGCGGGTATTGCGCGTAAGCCGGGCATGACCCGTGAAGATCTGCTTGGCGTGAACAGCAAGATCATGAAATCGGTTATCGACGAGGCGGTGCAGTATTCGCCGAATGCCGTCTATATCTGCGTGACGAATCCTCTCGACGTGATGACGTATCTGGCCTTTAAGGAGTCGGGGCTTCCGAAGGCCCGACTCATGGGCATGGGCGGCGTCCTCGACTCCGCTCGGCTCGCCTTCGCCGTTTGCGAGAAGCTCGGCTGCTGTCCCGAGGACGTGAGCGCCTGGGCGGTCGGCGCCCATGGTGAGGGCATGGTCTGCTGGCCTCGCCTGACGACGGTGAACGGCGTCGCCCTCACCGATCTGCTTTCGGCGGAAGAGATCGCCGAAGTTGTGCAGCGTTGCGTGAAGGGCGGAGCGGAGGTCGTCGGCTACCTGAAGACAGGAAGCGCGTTTTACGCGCCGGGAGCATCGATTGCAGCGATGGTCGAGGCCATCGTCGACGACACCCATCGCGTCATGAGCGTTTGCTCGTACCTCGATGGCGAATACGGCCTCTCCGATCTGTATATGAACGTTCCCACGCGCCTTGGCGCCTGCGGCATCGAGGAGATCGTCGAGTTGCCGCTTACCGCTGAAGAACTTGAAGCGTTGAAGAAGAGCGCCGACAGCGTAGCTGCTCAGCTCTCAAATCTGCGATAGGCTCGCAGCGACGATGCTTTACGTTTCTCCCGATACCGTCGCGCACACGGTGAAAGATCTTATCGTCGACCTTGCCTGCGTTTTGCCCTCCGACATTGAGCGAGGGTTGGAAAATGCGCGAGACGCCGAGATGGATGAGCGCGGCAAAAGCGTTTTGCGCATGCTTTGCGAAAATGCCGAAATCGCGGCAGCCGATCGTGTTCCGCTTTGCCAAGATACGGGCAGCGTATGGGTGAGCCTTGAGATCGGGCCTGACGTCTGCGTCTCGGGCGACGTGTTCTCCGACGTCGATGAGGCGGTGAGCGCGGCCTATCACGAGGGCGGGCTTCGGCTCTCGATCGTGCGCGATGCGCTCTTCGATCGCTCGAACACGCAGACAAACGCGCCGGCATTCTGCGACATCCGCGCCACCGACGAGGCGGGCGTCGCACGCCTTTCCCTTATGCTCAAAGGCGGCGGCTCGGACAACGCGAGCCGCGTGGTCATGCTCGCGCCTGGTGCGGGGCGTGCCTCGATCATCGACGAGGTGCTTTCCTGCGTGAAAGAGAAGGGCGCGAATGCTTGCCCGCCGCTCGTCATCGGTATCGGCGTCGGATCGACGTTCGACAAGGTGGCCGGACTCGCGAAGCACGCGCTGCTCCGTCCGATCGATGTGCCGGCGAAAGATGCTGACCATCAGGCATTTGAAGAGGAGCTGCTTGGCTTGGTGAACGCAACGGGGGTGGGCCCCGGCGGCCTTGGCGGCACGCAGACGGCGTTGGCAGTCCACGTGGAAACGGCGCCCTGCCATATCGCAGCTTTGCCCCTTGCCATCAATATGGGATGTTCGGCGATGCGACGCGTGACTGTTGATCTGAAGGTGGAAGCGCTATGAGCACAGCAAGGAAACTGACGCTTCCGCTTTCCCGCGGCGTCTTGCAAACGCTTCATGCCGGAGATGAGTGTGTGCTCACCGGCGCGGTGTACACGCTGCGCGATGCCGGCCACATTCGGCTTCTCGCTGAGCTTGAGGAGACGGGCGTTTTGCCTTACCACCTTGGGGGGCAGGCGATCTTCTATGCCGGTCCGACGCCTGAAGCGGCAAATCGTCCATTTGGGGCGATCGGTCCGACCACCGCCTCGCGCATGGATTTTGCCGCACCTGCGCTTTATCACGCGGGAATCGTGGCAACAATCGGCAAGGGAAGACGTAACGAGGCGGTTCACGAGGCCTGCCGTGAAACGGGGTCGGTGTATCTGAACGCGGTGGGAGGCGCTGCCGCCTATTTGGCAAAGCGCGTTGTCTCGTCTGAGACTATTGCCTATGATGATCTTGGCACCGAGTCGCTCAGAAAGATCGAACTGCTGCAATTTCCCGTGTTCGTCGCCATCGACACGCAAGGCTTCGATATCTTTGAGGAGCGCGCGTGACCGGCGTCGTAATGCGGTAGGCAAACCGAGCGAAGCGTGCTGATCGAGAGGCAACGGTATGGTTCAAGGAAAAACAGGCATCTTCATCACCTTCGAGGGAGGCGAAGGGGTGGGGAAGTCTACCCATATCCGTTTTCTTGAAAAGGCGCTTCGTGATCAGGGGATCGAAGTGGTGCGGTTGCGCGAGCCGGGCGGAACCGCTATCGGGGAAGCTTTGCGAGAGATCGTGCTCAGCACGGAAAATGCTGCGATGACCGAAAGAACCGAGCTTCTCATATATGAGGCTGCGCGTGCCCAATTGGTTCACGACGTGATTCTGCCCGCGTTAAAGCGAGGCGCCGTCGTGTTAAGCGATCGTTTCACCGATTCAACGTTGGCCTATCAGGGATATGGCAGAGGGATCGATCCCGCTCTTATCGGCAGGTTGAATGACTTCGCGACGGGCGGTGTTGTGCCCGATCGAACCCTGCTTTTGGTATGCGGGCCCGAAGATGGCCTTGCACGGGCGACGCGCCACAGCGCGGCGGATCGTCTCGAAAGCGCGGGAAGCGTCTTCCACGACCAAGTAAACGCCGGGTTTGCGGAACTTGCGAAAGCCGAACCTGACCGCGTTCGAATTATCGATTCCGTCCAAGGGAAATCAGCTACGGCGCGCATGATCTTCGAGAATCTCAGCGATCTGTTTCCCTGGATGGCTGATCCCGCTATTGTGACAGACGATTATTTCGCGGCGCTCGATCTTCCAAAAAACACGTGGTCGGGAAAAGGAATTGAGGCGGACGTGGCTGATGTCTGATTCATTTGACACCATTCTCGGCCAGCCGAAGGTGCGTGATTTCCTTCGCACGAGCGTGCGACTCGGGCGAATCAGCCATGCCTACCTTTTCACCGGACCTTCCGGCTCGAACAAAACACGTGCCGCTTATGCGTTTGCTCAGGCGATACTTTGTCCACGTGATCCGAAATCTGAGCGTGGGGGATTGTGCGGAAAATGCGATCGTTGCGTGCAGATACGGCGGGGAAAGCATCCCGATGTGAAGTTCTTTTCGCCTGAGGGCGTAAGCGGCTACCTTGTCGAACAGGTGCGGGAAATCGTCGCCGACGCCTCGCTTGCACCTATTCAGGCAGATCGGAAGATCTATATCATTGATCGTGCCGATTTGCTCGGCGCCGCAGGCGCGAACGCTTTTCTGAAAACGCTTGAAGAGCCTCCTGAAGATGTGGTCTGTATCTTGCTCGCGCGTACGCGTGAAAGCGTTCTGCCCACCATTGTGTCGCGCTGTTTGGTTGTTCCTTTCCGCCATATCCCGCCGAGTGAGGCGGCGGGCATCATCTGCCAAAATACGGGGGTTTTGGCAGATCGTGCCCGAGAGGCGCTTGCCGCGTGCGATGGTTCGCTCAGTCGTGCCATCGAATTTATCCAAGCGCATGGCAACGAACGGTTCGCGTTTCGTGCGCGGGTGCTCAGTGCGCTTTCCTCGTTGGAGTTTGCCGACGATTGGGACATCTGCGGCTATGCCACCGAGCTTGTAAGTCTCGCGAAGGCACCGCTCGATGTCGTTCGACAAGAATTCGAATCTGAGCTTGCAAAAAACGAGGACTTTCTGGCAAAGTCTGCTTTACGGCAGATTGAGGCGCGCAACAAGCGGCGGATCAGCGCCAAGAGCACCGAATATTTGCAACAATTGACTGCCATCGTGCGAAGTTGGCTGCGAGATGTTATGGTTATATGCGCCCAAGCCGACGAGCTGGTGGTAAATGTGGATGTACGGGAGGCGCTCGAGCAG
>CANQTB010000145.1 GCA_947626665.1 uncultured Eggerthellaceae bacterium | reverse complement strand
GCGAACCCTCCATCGATCGCAACGACGCAGGCGAATTGCCCCGAGCGATAGTGCGCGAGAAAGTGCTCGGCATTGAAATGAGACGCACCAATGAGGGCAAATTCCTTCCGATCGCACGCGCTTGGCATACCGCCCTCCGGCTCTCCGCCCCAGCTATCGAATCTCCCGTCGGTAGGCCTTTCGTTCAGATTCTCGGGCAAGATGACGTGTTCCTCTCTGCTCTACACGATTCTCCTCGAAACGGCTTTCGCCCCTTATGTGTCCCTTCCCATAAGAAGGCGGTGCCGATTTGTTAGAATATCACACGCGAGTGGGCCAGACGGCCGCGCACGTCAGGCGCTCGGGCATTTTGCCTGTTCGCCCCGTGTGAGGAAAGTCCGGACTTTAAAGGGCGCGATGCCAGCTAACGGCTGGGCGGGGTGACTCGACGGAAAGTGCCACAGAAAAGAAAACTCCACCGAAGCTGTTGCTACGGCGGAAAAGCTGAAACGGTGCGGTAAGAGCGCACCAGCACGGCGGCAACGTCGTGGCTGGGTAAACCCCATCGAAAGCAAGCGCAAATAGGAACGCGATACGGTTGCCCTTCCGTGCGTTCGGGTTGCGTGCTTGAGGCGTGCGGCGACGCACGTCCCAGATAAATGGCCGTCCTCCGACAGAATCCGGCTTATCGGCCCACTCGCCTTCTTTCTTGCTTAACGCGTTTACGCATAAACCGCAATCACTGGCTCATCGTAAAGGTTGAGCATCCTATCGTGGGTTGCAAATATGAGTCCTTCCGATTTCGCCTGAGCGATAAGGAGTCTATCTAAAGGATCTTTGTGCAACTCCCCTACTCGCTCAAAATCAAGGGTGCCATACGCGAGTATCGCTGATCGAGTCAGAGGACGCAGCTCTATATCGCCTGCTTGGCAAAGCTCGATGAAATCCTCGCCTGTATATGGCATCGCAGTCGGATTCTTCGCATGCTTTATCTCGATTTCGAGCAACGATACTTCGCTGGCGAACACTCTGTTCACCGGATCCTCCATTATCGTTTTGAGCTGCGAGGGGAGCCTTTGATCCCCCTTGGCAAACCAAAGAACGAAATGCGTATCAATCAGCACGTTCATACTACACCCCAAACATCTCCTCTATCTCTTTATCCATCGCATCGAAGGCCTCCCAATCAATCGTTTTGCCATCATTTTCGGCGTATCCGAATTTCCTTCTCGCACCGTGAGCTTGGCCAAAGGGAACAATAACGGCAACGGGCGTGTTCCGATTTTTGATGAGATGTTCTTGTTCAGAACCATCGAGAAGTCGCCCCAAGATGGCCGAGAGATTATTTTTTGTCTCCGCGATCGATGCGCTCGACATAGCTTCCTCCTCCAACTTGCACGTAAGAAACGATAACTTAATCAGCCGGTTACTTATAGCTAAGTTATCCATATTATAGTATCGTTATAGCTATGTTATCCATTTTGTTAAAAATGAAAAGCCCCTTTCATGAAAAGCGCCCGCTAAGGAATAGCCGACGTTTTATTCTCCAACATATTGAGCCGCAGCATCAGCGATTGCAGCCTGAAGCTCAGCCATCGTTGGCTTAAGGGGAGCACCCAGTTTCGTCGCTAATCCAAGGGGCAGCTTAAAATCGTCCTCTTCAATTAGTGGACGATAAACTATCCCCTCATAATGGGATTTGGCATTGAACGCAAGAGTGATATCCGCTCCTCGTCCCGTACGCACAAACTCACGAGCTGCCTCCAAACTGAAAGGCATTGATGTATAGCGGGGAGTCAAGTGATAGCGGGCAAATCCTTCCACGATACGACGATAGGAAACATCCAGATCTGGAACGGGAAACAACTCAATCTCAGCCAGATCGGCGAAGCTCACCGCAGATTTCGACGCCAACGGATGCGAAGCAGGCAAAGCGACCATCAGCGAACCGTCCGTCAGATGAACGAAGTCGAAAATCGACGGATCGGGACGGCCTACCACGAAAGCCATATCGACTACGCCTCGCTCCACCGCCGCTAAGCATGCATCGCTGGTGAGCTCGAATAGGCGAATATCGATATCTGCATGAGTTTGCCGGAATTCCTCGAGCATCGCCAGGGTGAAACCCTCCCCCGTATCCCGCAAACTCGCCGTGGCATAAGCGAACGTAGCGCTCCGGCGTGCATTTTCACGCCACTGTGAGGCAAATTCCTCTGCTTCATTTACCGCGCTGAGGATAGCCTCGCACTTCGTCAGGAAGAGAGAACCGAAATCGGTGAGCTCTGTTCCCTGCCGATGCCGATGAAATAAAGGAATCCCTACCTCATTTTCAAGCGATGCTATTGACGCAGAAAGCGTTTGCTGGGCGACAAACGCGTTTTTGGCCGCGGCTGAAAACGACCGCGCCTTCGCAGCCTGGCAAAAGTACTCAATTTGTCGAAGTTCCATGGGACTCCCCTCCCGTTCCCCTCTTGTCCGATCATAGCACGTTTGCTTCTTTTGCCCTACGGGCTTTCAATCGCATCACCCGGAGAGCATTCTTGATGCTCTCACACCGAAAACAGACCCGCTTAAGCCGCATAAGCGAAGGGACGCCGCTCGCCCAAGCAGCGTCCCTTAATACAAGATTTCTCTATGAAATATCGTCAACCATACGCCCGCACCCAATTACGCTGAGAGGAAAGCTGAAACACCGTTTCCCGCCATCGCGTATCACATCAAAACGATAGGCTAGGCCTGAGCTGCCGTAACGCCCGACAGGTAACCGGATCCCACGCAAAAGCCTTGGCACGATCCGCCCTCAAAGTACGGCACTGCCCAGAAGTCGCCATCGACACCTGCGACGAAAAGCCCTTCGATAACATCGTCATTGGCATCAACTGCACGGCAGTAGCCATCGGTCTTGATGCCGCCAAGCGTGACCCATGCCGCGATCTCCAATTCCACGGCATAAAGCGAACCTGTGTCGACCGCGCGCAGGAACTGCGCCTCTTTGAACATTTCTTCATCCACGCCATTCGCGCAGTACTCGTTATAGGTCTTCACCGTGTCCGCTAGGTACTCCATATTGCATGCCTCGCCAAGCGCCTCAGCGGTATCCGCTTTCCAAATCCATCCCTCATCGATGCCTTGCTTGATCTTGTCGGGCAGCGCGGTCAACGTTTTGCCCGTGAAGCCCATCTGCACGCCAGGGGCCATGTTGCCGAAAGCATCAGCCGAAATGAAGTCCATGATCGGCGTCGTGGAAAGCTCGTCGATCAGACCGTCGTCGATGATGATGTAGTACACGCCCTCGCGCAGAAGCGGCTCGCCACAATACATCGTGTGCTTCGCCATGGTTCCTTCGTCCATAAAACGGGAGCCATGTTTATCAACCATGAGGCCGCCGAACAGAGGCAAGCTGAAAACCGGCGTGGCATTGCAATCGGTGAGGCTTACGAAGCGATCGGAGGACTTCATGTTGCAAGCGCCCGACTCGTTGATTGATGTGCTGAAGTTTTTGCCCATCTCGGCACCCGCAGACTGGGCGAGGCGAATGCCCGCACCATCGTTGTAGGGGTTTCCGGTGCTATACATAAGGGAACCGGAATAGTATTCACGCAGCATGTCTTGGTTTTGGATGAAGCCGCCGGTGGCGATGATCGTGTTTTTCGCGCGAACATCCACTATTTCGCTACCGTCCTTGTAACGTACGCCCTTCACGGCACCATCCTCGATAAGCAGATCGGTGACCTCCGCATTCCAACGGGAATCGACGCCATATTTGTCAAGCATGCCCTGCAGGGCCTCTGCACGCTCATTGCCGCTCGTGGTGTAGATATGACCGCCGCGGTTCAGCATCAGCGTGTTCTCGTCAGCGCCCTCAAAAGCATACATAAAGGGAACGCCGCCCTCGACCATCAAATCGATGCCCTTGCCTGATGCCGGCAGCACGTTGCGCAGCAGAGGAGCGTTCGTCTGATAGTGGGTTCCCGACCAAATGAAGTCGAACATGTCCTTGGTAGTCAGATGGTTGTCATATTGCAGCTCGGGACTGGATTCCACTGCCCAAACGCCTGACACCATGGAAGCGTTGGTGCCAGCCATTGAAGACGCACGATCAAGTCCGATAACCTTCGCACCCTCGTTCGAGGCCGCAGACGCTGCAACCAATCCACTTGTGCCAAGGCCCACCACGACAACGTCGCATTCCTCCTCGGCATCTGCGGCAGCTAGCTCTTTGTTTTCAGTGGGTTCGTTCGAAGCTGCGCTGTTGCCACTTGTCTGAGGCTGAGATGCGCAGGCAGACAAACCAAGTGCTGCCAGTCCGGCCATCCCCAGCGCGCTCATTCCTAAAAATGAGCGACGCGAGAAACCGATGCTCGCCGCGTTGTTGCCAAGACCCATATTCTCTTCGGTGTATTCAGTATCTGTTTTCATGGAATTTCCCTTTCTGGTCTTTCACTCCCTGAATGAATCTTAGCGTTCTCCATCAAACCTTCATAACAGGTATGTTTGGGGACATTCCAAGAAAAATTTGTAGCAGCTTCTTATTCGAGAAGATGTGTTTCGATAAGCCGGAAAGAGAATTCATCGCAAAGATGCGAACACCCGCTTTCGCGGGCGCCGGAAGTTTTATGGAGCGGGCGATGGGAGTCGAACCCACCTCAAGAGCTTGGAAGGCCGGCTTCCAACTTTCCTGAACGTGAGTCT
>CANQTB010000144.1 GCA_947626665.1 uncultured Eggerthellaceae bacterium | reverse complement strand
CTGCAAGGCAGCGTGCTTGCCTATCCGCAGCGTGACCAAATCGATGCCGACATCCGCGAACAGCTCATCGTGGAACTCTACTCGAAGTAATCGCTGTAATCGCAGATAAGTAAGGAGGCTATCGCAACATGACGGAGTTCATGAGGCCTACTGTTACGATTGAAGAAGTCAATAGCACCGTAGCGCGCTACATCGTTGAGCCGTTGGAGCGTGGTTATGGCAACACGTTGGGAAACTCGATGCGCCGCGTGCTTTTGTCGTCGCTTGATGGCGCAAAAGCGACCGCGATCCAGATCGAAGGCGTGCAGCATGAGTTCACCACCGCCGAAGGGGTGATAGAAGACATCACCGACATCGTCTTGAACGTCAAGGGATTGGTGTTCTCGGCTTTGAATAACGAGGTTGAAGAGGCGACCGCTCACGTTTCGGCCGAAGGGCCTTGTACGGTCACCGGCGCCGACCTCGAAATCCCCGCTGAGTTTACGCTGATCAATCCCGAGCACGTTATCGCGACGGTCGCCGATGGCGGTCAGTTCGATATGACGATGCGCATCGGCATCGGCCGCGGCTACGTTTCCGCCGAGCGCAACAAGCGCACGGAGGATCCGATCGGCGTCATCCATGTGGATTCGCTGTTCTCGCCCGTGCGTCGTTGCACGATGAACGTGACCGACACCCGTGTCGGCCAGCGCACCGACTACGACAAGCTGATCCTCGAGGTGGAAACGGACGGCTCGATCACGCCGACTGACGCCGTGTGCCAAGCGGCGAACATCATCAACCAATACATGAGCGCCTTCCTGAATCTTTCGGAGACGCATGACGAAGAGGGCGAAGAGGCTCCTTCGATCTTCGCTCCCGAGGGCCAGGAAAGCAACGCCGAGCTTGACAAGCAGATCGAAGACCTCGATCTTTCCGTGCGTTCGTACAACTGCTTAAAGCGTGCCGGCATCCATTCGGTACGGCAGCTGGTCGAGTTCTCGGAGAACGACCTGCTCAATATCCGCAACTTCGGTGCGAAGTCTATTGAAGAGGTCAAAGACAAGCTTATTTCGATGGATCTCAATTTGAAGCCATAGGAGATTAACGATTATGAGACACAACATGAAAGGTCGGAAGCTCGGCACCGATAAAAGCCATACCAAGGCGATGAAGAAGAGCTTGGTTGCCGCGCTGTTTTTGAACGACCGCATCAAGACCATCGAGTCGCGCGCGAAGGAGATTCGCCCCGACGTCGACAAGATCATCACGTGGGCGAAGCGCGGCGACCTCCATTCCCGTCGTCTTGCCATCGCGGCGCTCGGCGACAAGGAGCTCGTGCGCGAGGTTTTCGAGAAAGTGGCGCAGGGGCAATTCCAAGATCGTCAGGGCGGCTACACCCGCATCATGAAGCTCGGCCCGCGCAAGGGCGACAATGCTCCGATGGTGATCATGGAGCTGGTGACCGAGCCTGTTCGCAAGAAGAAGGACGATTCAAGCGCTACGCCGAAGAAGGCGACGCCGCGTCGCGTGAGCAAGAAAGCCGCCGAGAAGAAGGCGGAAGAGACTCTGGCGGAGGCCGTTGAGGCAACCGACGAAGCTTCAGCTGCAGCTGCTGAAGAGCAGGAGAAGTGGGAAGTCGCCGCGGCTGAAAATGAAGTGAACGAGGTTGTTTCCGAGGGCTATCCAGTGAAGGAAGACGTCGCAGAGGTCGCTGAAGAGCTTGAGGAAGGTGCGGAGGCCGGCGAGGCGGAGGCCGAGGAAAAGGCCGAAGAGAAAGCCGAAGAGAAGCCCGCTGCGGAAAAGCCTGAGGCAAAGAAGCCGGCTGCGAAGAGCAAGGCGGCGGAGGCCGAGGCTGCGAAGGAAGCCGAGGCAGCGCAAGAATCTGCCGAAAAGGCGGAGGCGGCTAAGGCAAAGAACACTGAGGCAGCTGAAGCGCAAACGGCATTGGCTGGTGAAAAACACAAATAGCGTGTAAGCGGGGGAGAAGCCCGTGGATTTCACACAGTTTTGGCAAAATCTTATCTCGGCGCCGGAATTCGCAGTACCCACCGGCGTCGAGCATTTTTTTGTCATGGTCGGCGTGCTCATGGGCGCGGTGTACGCCTGCGAGCACAAGCTCGACATCATTGGCACGATCGCAATGGGTTTGCTTGCCGGCTACGGCGGCGGCATCATTCGCGATATCCTTCTGCAAAATCATGGCATCTATTTCATGGAGCATGCGGGGCTTATCCTCATTTGCGTGCTCGTCTGCGTTTTTGTGTTCTATTTCCATCGCCTTTTGAAGAACACGAACGCGCTCACATTCTTCCTTGATGTGCTCTCGGTGGCGCTGTTCGCGATTGCGGGCGTGCAGAAAGCCGACGAATGCGGCCTCGGCGTGGTGTATGCCGTTATGCTCGGCGTGATCACCGCGGTCGGCGGCGGCGCCTTGCGCGATGTCGCTTCGGGGGAAACCCCTTCGGTCTTTCGCGGTGGGAACTTCTATGCCGTGGCAGCGCTCTGCGGCACGCTCGTGTTCGTCATTCTCGGCAAGCTGGGTTGCCCGCAGATGATTGCCGGCATCCTCTGCGTCGTCGTTGTTGTTTCCATCCGTTATCTGAGCGTGTATTACAACTGGCGGACGAAAACGGCCGACGAGGTGGAGAAGCGCAAAAAGGTGAGAGCCGAGGGCGAGGACAAGGATCAAGCTCACGAGCAGCAGAGCGAACGGGGAGAGCAGAACGAAAAGGGCGAGCCGGGCAGGCGGCAGAATCCGCTCCTCACGTTGCTCTCGGTTTTCACGCATGCACGGCTCCACAGCTCCGATCGCTATCGGGGAATTTTCCGCGTGCGCGAAGGCGAAGGCGCGCAAGAAGAGGAGATGCTGTCGCCTGCGTCTCGGGAAGCCTCGCCGGAGCTGTCGCCAGCGTCGCCTGCGTCTCGGGAAGCCTCGTCGGCACTGTCGCCAGCGTCGCCTGCGTCTCGGGAAACGTCGCCGGAGCCGTCGAATGAAACAAACGCGAAGTGAATTGAAACCATCCCGTTGCTCGTCCGTGGTAGTTGTTTGGCCTGATACTTTCTACAATAGGCGCGTACGGATTTCCGCGTACGGATTTCGTTGAAAGGAGTGGCATCATGACTGATGAGAAGACCATTGAGGCTATTGAAGATCTTGAAGCTGTCGAGCAAGAGGCCCTCGAAGAAGCCGAGGCATCGGTTGCTGCCGATGATGCAGTAGGTGATGAGCAAGCCGCAGCCGAGGCTGCAGAGACTGCCGCCGAATTTGAGGAAGCCGAGATTGCTGCCGAAGAAGAACTGTAGCACGAAGGCCCCGCACAAAGGTTTATCGATCTCTCTGTGTCATTCCATCTGACAACCTATGTGCCCGGAACATCATGCGTTCATCGGTTAGACGCCCGCGTAAAGTTGGTTTTACTGGGCGTCTATTCGATTGCGCTTATTATCATCGATTCTTGGGCAGCGCTTGCAATCACCGCGGCGCTGCTTGCCATGTGTTGGGCACTTTCCCGCATTTCGCCCGTCGGCGCCCTGAAGCTTGCGATTCCCGTCTATGTGATTGTGGGAATTTCCATCATTGTCAACAGCTTCTTATTCGTCGGCACATTCGTGTTCACCTCTGCAGGGTTTCTGCGAGGGCTTTTCTTCGGCATCCGCATCCTGCTTTTGGTGTTCGCCGTCTTCCTCGTCTGCTTTTCCACGACGGCAACCGATGTCACTCGCGCGCTCACCTCGTTTTTCGCCCCGCTTCGTGCGCTGCGCGTGCCGGTTGACGACGTCGTGATGGTGCTTTCCCTCACGCTGCGTTTCATGCCGCTCGTTGCGGAGGAGTTCATCCAAGTGCGCGACGCCCAATGGGCACGCGGCGCATCGTTTTACGAGGGGACGTTTGGCATGCGCGCGAAGGCGTGGACGGCAACGCTTCTGCCGGTGCTTGCGGGAATGTTTCGCCGTGCCGACCGATTGGCCTATGCGCTCGACGCACGCTGCTACGGCGCGGTGCCTTCGCGCACCTCGCTTCACGACAAGCGTATCGGCGCTGCGTCGTTGGCGGTTCTTGTCGGCGGTTTGGCGCTTTGCGCGGGGCTTGTTCTCCTTAGCGCGCTATAATTGCGACATATGCGAAAAATCGCATGAAGATCGCATGATTGTCCGAAAAGTTCACAACCATTTGGAGGCTAACATGAGCGTAATCATCGATGTCCATGGTCGAGAGGTTCTCGATTCGCGCGGTAACCCCACCGTTGAGGTTGAAGTGGTTCTGAGCGACGGCTCGTATGGCCGTGCTGCGGTGCCCTCAGGAGCTTCGACAGGTGCCTTTGAGGCCGTTGAGCTGCGCGATGGCGACAAAGACCGCTATATGGGGAAAGGCACGCTCAATGCGGTCGAGCATGTGAACGAGGAGATCGCCGACCTGCTTTTGGAAGTGGAGGCGGAGGATCAGCGCCTCGTCGATAGTGCGATGATCGATCTCGATGGCACCGACAACAAAGGCAAGCTCGGCGCGAACGCGATCCTCGGCGTATCGCTCGCGGTGGCGAAGGCTGCCGCCGATTCGGCGGAGCTGCCGCTCTACCGCTATGTTGGTGGACCGAACGCGCATCTGCTCCCCACGCCGATGATGAATATCTTGAATGGCGGCGTGCATGCCGATAACAACGTGGACTTCCAGGAGTTCATGATCATGCCGGTAGGCGCC
>CANQTB010000143.1 GCA_947626665.1 uncultured Eggerthellaceae bacterium | reverse complement strand
TGCTTCAGGATACGTGGCTCTTCAGCGGTTCGGTGCGGGAGAACATTCGCTACGGAAGGCTCGATGCCACCGATGATGAGATCATTGATGCCGCGAAGCGCGTGCGTGCCCATCGCTTTATCACAACGCTTCCGGGCGGATACGATTTCGAAATCAACGAGGATGCGAGCAACATCAGCGCGGGGCAGCGCCAGCTCATCACAATCGCACGTGCGCTCCTAGCCGATCGTCGCATGCTCATCCTCGATGAGGCAACCTCGTCGGTGGACACACGCACCGAGCAACGCATACAACGCGCGATGGATGAGCTTATGAAAGACCGCACTTCATTCGTGATTGCTCATCGCCTCTCGACGATTCGCTCTGCCGACCTTATTTTGGTGATGGATCATGGCGATATTGTTGAACAAGGCACGCATGACCAGCTACTTTCGATAGGCGGATTCTACGCTGAGCTGTATAATTCACAGTTTAGAGATACTGATGACGGAGAAGCTCACTGACATAATCGGCCCCTTTAGCACCGGCACGCCGGGAAAACGCCAAATTGCGGTATTTGATTTCGACGGTACCTGCATCAATG
The DNA here is from genome assembly GCA_947626665.1 of uncultured Eggerthellaceae bacterium. Classification (GTDB taxonomy): domain Bacteria; phylum Actinomycetota; class Coriobacteriia; order Coriobacteriales; family Eggerthellaceae; genus CANQRF01. Next base: position 4,166 of record CANQTB010000143.1, on the reverse strand, counting down.
GCGATGCCCCCGTATCGCTATTCCGCTATTTGGGAGCACGGCGAATGCTGAAGCCCTCTTCGCTTTTTAAGATCTCTATCTGGGGCGTTGGTTACAAATTCAAGGTGCCGATGAACGAGGAATGGGTTCGTTGCCTGCTCTTCGAGCCGTTCAGCGGCAAGCCCGTTGAAGAGGTGGACGATTACTTTCGCTGGTTCTATGACAAATATATCGAGCCACGTTTTCGCCCCCAGATCGATGCGGCCATGCGTGCCCATATCGAAGCAGGCCATTGCGTTATCTGCGTATCGGCGTCATTCCAGCCGATGATCATCGCCGCAATGGCCCATCACCCCATTCAGTATCAGATATCGACGGTGATGCAGATTGACGCGAAAGGCAACTACACGAACAAGGTGAAAGGCGTTCCCGTCTCGGGGCGGGAAAAGCCGATTGCGTTGCAGTATTTTGCCGACGGGCTTTTTGGGAAAGATAAGTGGGAGCTGGGATTTGCCTATGGCGATCATCATACCGATCGCTTCCTTCTTGAGCAGGCGCGCAACGTGTATGCCGTTACGCCCGATCAGCCGTTGAAGCGCCTTGCGAAGCGCAGAGGTTGGGCGATCCTCGATTGGGATGCGAAAGACGCGAAGAAGGAAAAGGACGAACGTTAGGCGGCCTGAGCGCTCCAAGAAGATCGTCAACACCCTCTTTGTTGCCTCTTTTGCTGGTGCGAGCGATTTCCCAATGCGTGTCAGCTTGTCGGCTCGATGCCATTTATCGGTTTCCTTTGAAAGAAGCGTGCATGCGACCGTTCTCATAAGACGGCGCCGCTTTCATCCGCTAGAATAAGCATGAATGAGCACGCCTCGAATCATTGGCATATGCGGTAGGGATGAAAGGGGGAGGCATGCGCGACAACCTTGATGCAGCGCCGAGTCGCGACGACGAACGCAAGCGTCACTCCCTTGACTATTTACGTCAGGCCATGCAGGCAAACGACGCCGGCGACTCCCTGCTTGCGATGCATCTCTATCTTGCTTCATTCGAAGAGATGGCTGCATTGCCCGGAATGCCCGATGAGGAAGCGGTCGCTGGCCTAAAGCGCGCATGGCAGCTTGCTTGCGAGCATAAAGAACGCTCGATGGCGGAATACATCTTCGAAAAAATGGAGCCTTTCCTCTCTTCCCAAGAGATTGCCTCATGCGCTGAAAAGCTGCAAATGCTCGCGCTCGACAAGTTGGAGGAGTTCGGGCTTTCGCGCGAAGATCTTCAGGACATGACAGAGATGATCTCGCAGGATTTCCTTGGCATCGATGCGCACATCGTGAAGGTGGAAAGCCTTGGTGATCTCGGAAAGAACGACGAAGGCCAGCTGGATGCTCTGGATGCGCTTTCCGCGGAGAAAGACGAGGAGAGCGAATCCCCTCATGGAACGCTTACGGTGCTTGCGCAGGCAATGCCTGCAGAAGCGCCTACGCAGGCAACCGACGATGAACCACTTAACTACGATACCATCGTCGGCTTTGAGGAAACGGTCGCTATCATGCGTGATTTCGGCATTGGCATGCAGGATAGCCCAAAGTTTCAAGAGCTGGTGAAAAATCTCAATGCGCATCACGGGCTTAGTTCGATGCCGATCGTCGATTCGCTTCTTTTCCGCTCGCCGGCCCGGGAAGACGCTGAGCGCTTCTTGGAAGCGACGCTTGAAGAGCTGAACCTCCCTTCGATGCGCATGAATATGGAGGAAAGCCCCCAAGGGGTTCCGATTTTGTGCGTCACGGCAGACCCTCGTGGTGTTTACGCGCCGCATAAGTTCAATCCGTTTAGAAATGGCTTTGAGGGTGGCGGGATTGTTGTCCTGCAAGATTTGGATCTTTGGCAATCGCCGATGATCGATCTGCCGGATGACCCTTCGGGCTTCTTCATCGCGCAGATTTCACGCGGTGCTCGCGAAGCGATTCAATTCATCCGCTCCGCCGTGGAAAACCCCGATGTGTATGTGCTGGCAACTGCATCGAGCGAGGGCGAAATCGACACCTTCTTCCTCGATATGCTGGAGCCGCTATCGCTTATAGATATTGATTATCCCAACATTGCTGAACGCACGAGCATTTGGAACGACATCCTGACGCACCATCCATCGATAGCAGGGGTCGACCGTGACGAGCTTGTTCGTCTTTCCGCTGGGTTGCCGCGCTTCGATATCTATATGGCGGCCCGCGAGGCTATCGAGGAGGCGTACAAGGCGGGGCTTGTAGCACGTCAGTACGTTTCCGTTTCACGCGAGAATCTGTTTGACAAGCTGGCCGCCTATCAGCCGCTCGATTCCAACGAATATCGCGAATTGGAAGAGGCTGTTCTCAAAGAGTTTCGCGATACGCTTGGCGATCTGAACGACCTGTTTGAGGGTGAATAGCCGAGGCGTATGCACCGACGGTGCAGCGCGCCATCTGCCTGAATGAACGAACCTTCTGTGGAAGAGAAGAAATCACGACCTGAATTCTGGAGCGATGCGGTGCCCTCGCCCGATGAGTTTTGCGCGCTCGTTTGGGAAGAGGGGAGGCGCCATGAGCGGCAGTTGCCGTGGCGCTATATCGACGATGCCTATGCGGTGCTCGTTTCCGAGGTGATGCTTCAGCAGACGCAGGTGAGCCGCGTGCTCTCCTATTGGGAACGGTTCTTGAGGCTTTTTCCGACGATCGATGCGCTTGCGTCTGCTTCAACGACCGACGTCCTGCTTGCTTGGAAGGGGCTCGGTTACAACAGCCGCGGGCTTGCGCTGAAACGCACGGCTGACATTTGCTCTGAGAGGTGGCAGGGAAATCTTCCCCGCATCTATGAGGAGCTTGTCGCTTTGCCCGGCATCGGCCCGACCACGGCGGCGGGTGTGCTCTCGTTTGCCTTCGGGTTGCCGTCGGTCTATTTGGAGACGAACGTGCGCACGGTGTTTCTCCATGAGCTGTTTGCTGGGCGCGAGAACGTTCGCGATCGTGAAATCGTTCCCTATGTGGAATACACGTGCTCGCGGGAGGATCCGCGCGGGTGGTACTATGCGCTGCTCGACTATGGGGCGCATTTGAAGGCGCAAGGTGCGAAGGACCATCGGCGTTCGGCCTCATATGCGCGTCAGAGCGCTTTTGAAGGTTCGCGACGGCAAAAACGGTCGTTCATCCTCGATGCTGTGGTAGGCACGTCGGCGCCGGTGGGGACGCGCGATGTCTATGAGCGATTGAACGAGGCTGAGTTTAAGGCGGGAAGAGACCGTGTGGAACCAGAGGAGTTTCGCTCGATCGTCGATGATTTAGTAGGCGAAGGGTTCTTTGCGCGCGATGGCGAGGGGGAAGACGCCATGCTAATTCCATGGTAAGAGGAAATTTTCTTGCACCTGATGAAGGGTTCGCTATAATAACGAGTTGCGCAAACGCGCACGACATACGGAATTCCTCGGTAGCTCAATTGGCAGAGCATCCGGCTGTTAACCGGAGGGTTGTAGGTTCGAGTCCTACCCGGGGAGCCATCGTAAAACACGAGGTCAGATGAGGAATCTGGCCCCTTCTTTTTTGAGTGGTATATCGGCTGGTATACAAAATGGTATATGCAAATCTAGGAAGCTTGCGATTCGAGGTACTTTGAGAGCCTGTCCACGGCCTCACGGTTCGCCTTGTCGCTCTCGTGCACGTATGTGTCTGCCATGTGGATAGATGCCCAGCCGAGCACCGATTTCAGCACCGGTGACGGCGTTCCCTGATTGGCGAGCATTGTCGCGTAGGTGTGCCGTAATTCATGGATCACAACGCCCAGGATCCTCACGTGGCTCATGTCCTTGTCGATCGTCTGCTTTTTATAGCTGCGCGATCGGACCCTTCTCTCCACCCACTTCTGCGCATATTCCGAGAACAGCACTTCGCCCGCGTCGTGCCCTTGTCCACCATCACGATGGAGCCATCGCCCTTGATAATCATGGTACAATGCACCTGCCTTCCGTTTTCGGTTGGTTATATTGCGAGCCTCGCGCAGAGTTACCGCCCGTATGCGCGGGGCCTATTGCCAAAGCAACGAAATTCTGTACTTTTGTGTAAAAATCTTGCCATAAGCGTAAAAATTTTTGAGCCTTCGCCAGAATGTGTGGGTATAGGATCTCCCTCTCTAAGCTGCCGCCCTGTAGGGCAGTTGCGGTTTCAAGT
>CANQTB010000142.1 GCA_947626665.1 uncultured Eggerthellaceae bacterium | reverse complement strand
CACATTGGCCGCCCGGGCCGCCCGCGCGATAGACGTCGATGCGCAGATCTCCTTCATTGATCTCAACATCGATCTCATCCGCCTCAGGCAACACGGCCACCGTCGCCGTCGAGGTATGGATGCGCCCTTGGCTCTCGGTCTTTGGAACGCGCTGCACGCGATGAACGCCGCTTTCGAACTTCATGAGCGAATAGACGTGATCGCCCTTCACCTTGAACTGGATTTCCTTATAACCTCCGGCTTCGGAAGGCGAAACGTCAAGCGTCTCCGTTTTCCATCCATGCTCCTGTGCGAAGCGCGTGTACATTTTATAGAGATCGCCCGCGAAGATCGCCGCCTCATCGCCGCCCGCGGCAGAGCGAATCTCAACGATGATGTCCTTCTCGTCGGCGGGATCCTCGGGGATGAGCATGTATTTGATATCTTCCTCGAGCGACGGAAGCTCGGCTTCGATGCGTGCGATCTCCTCCTGTGCGAACTCCCTCATGTCGGCATCTTCGAGCATCTCCTTCGCAGCGGCGAGATCGTCGGTCGCGCGAAGATACTCCCGCGCCTTCGCGACGAGCTGCCCTTGGCTCGCATACTCCTTCGCGAGGCGATTGTATTCCCTTTGATCGGCGATAACGGCGGGATCCCCCATCTTCGCCTGCAGCTCATCGTAGGCATCGCTCAGTTTGGTGAGCTTTTCCCTCATATTCGTTTCTTGCATGCGTCAATCAATCCTTTTGTGCGGAATTTCCTTCGCGTTGATTGTAAGCGATTTTGAATTTTGGCAACAGGGGAAGAGACATCAGGTTGTTGCGAAGGACCGTAATGTGCAAAACCGTAATGTGCAAAGCGGACACCGCGATGAACACTGCTGCCTCTTGCGCCATAGCCTTTTCGCCATAGTCGCGCGGATCCTCGCGAATTCGCCATGCCTAGCTGGCGAGATACGCCGCGGCCTCCTCGGCACATACCGCACCGTCAGCGACGGCGGTAACAACTTGGCGCAGCGCTTTCGTCCGCACATCTCCCGCAGCAAACACGCCGGGAATCGAGGTGATGCCGCTCTCGTCGGCGATGATGTAGCCCGCCTGGTTGGTTTCGAGTGCACCATTGAGAAACTCGCTGTTTGGCGTCGTCCCCACCGCGATGAAGATCGCCGATGCATCAAGGTCGCGCAGCCCGTCGGTTAAGCGGTCGCGAATCGTCACTCCTGAAAGCGCTCCGTCGGATTGCAAGAGCTTCACCACTTTGGATGACCAGCAAAACTCGATGTTTTCCAACCCGCGCAGCCGATCGTGGTAAATCGCCGTCGCGCGCAACGTGTCGCGCCGATGGACAAGGTAGACCTTCCGGCATATCCGTGAAAGATAGATGGCATCGGCCGCCGCAGTGTTTCCGCCCCCGACAACCACGACATCGCGTCCCCGGAAGAAATTCCCATCGCAGGTCGCACAGTAAGAAACGCCGCGACCGGCAAGTTCCTCCTCACCCTCAAGACCAAGGTGCGTCGGACGTGCGCCGGTTGCGACGATGACGCTGCGTGCCTCATATTCGCCGAAGGGCGTGACGAGTTTCTTCGGATCGGCGGCAAGATCGACCGACGTCACCTCCTCGGCCACCGTCTGAGCACCGAAGGAAGTGGCCTGCTCGTGCATGGCGAGCGCTAAATCGAATCCGCTCGTCGAGAGAACATACCCGGGATAGTTTTCCAAATGCTCGGTTTGCGCCAGCTGCCCGCCGAAGGAGATGCGCTCGAAGAGCGTGGCCTCAAGGCCGGCGCGGGTCGCATATAAAGCGGCGGCGAGCCCCGCAGGACCCGCCCCGATAATGGCAACATCGATCATGGCCGCTATGCGCCGATCATAGCGAGGATGTTCTGCTTCGGTTGAGCGCCGACCATATGGTTCTTCACTGCGCCATTTTCGAAGAGCATGAGGGTGGGAACACCGCTCACGTTGTAGCGCGCCGCGAGATCGGGACTCTCGTCGATATCGACCTTATAGACCGCCACTTTGCCGGCGAGTTCGGTTGTCAGCGCATCGATTGTCGGAGCTAACATCTTGCACGGCCCGCACCATGTCGCGAAAAAGTCCACGAGCACGGGGCCTTTCGCATCCAATACTTTGTCTTGAAAATTCGCTGAAGCAACAATCTCACTCATGATAAGCCTCCTCAGTGATACCCTGTCAGTACGCGAACATCACGGTATCCATTGTATGAACCTCGGACGCCATCACGAAAGAAGGCACCCACACACGTTGCACGTTTGCCATAAAACTGACGTGCAATAGTCATTAAAGCACGTTTTGACAACAAGAGGACGATTCCCGCAATAACACTTCTTTATTGCAATAGATGAAGGAACAGAGGTATCGCTGGCAAAGGCACCAGCACGCAAAGGTCTCTTACGATGCGAAAATAGATTCGTTCCTTATCAACGATAACACCAACTGCGACGTATAATAATGTTTCATGAATGGGGCCAAATAGAGCTAACGGGGGATAAGGACGGAGAAGATGCGATGACTGCAGAGCTTGTCACGCTTGCCATAATTGCGCTCCTTGCGTTTATCTGCCCGATCATATGCGAGCTCATTCCTGGCAACTTCATTTCGGAAACGGTGCTCCTGCTCGTCACCGGCATGCTCGTCGGCCCCTATGTCCTCAACATCGTCGATACCGACGGCGCGATCTCGCTTTTGAACGACCTTGGGCTGGGCTTTCTCTTTCTTCTGGCGGGATATGAGATCGATCCGAAGATTCTCACGGGCCATCAGGGCAAACGCGGACTCATTACGTGGCTTTTCACGTTCGTGCTCGCCTTCCTCGTCGTGCTCGCCTGGCCGGCGTTCGCGGCGCGCTCGCTCGAGGGGCTCGCGGTGACGATAGCGCTCACCACAACGGCAATCGGCACGCTGCTTCCCATCCTGCAGGAACGCGGCGTCCTCGCGACCGAGATCGGCCAATCGATTCTTTCCTATGGCACATGGGGCGAGCTCTGCCCCGTTTTGGCGATCACCCTGCTCCTTTCGACGAGGGCGGAATGGGTGACAGTCGTCGTGCTGGCAAGTTTCCTCGCGATCGCGGTGCTTGCCGGCGTCTTGCCGAAGCGAGCGCGCACCGCCGGCTCATACGTCTTTCGCTTCATCACGGCGAACGCCGAGACGAATTCCCAGATGATCGTCCGCGCGGCCGTGCTTCTGCTCGTCGGCCTCACTGCCATCTCGGCAGTCTTCGATCTCGACATCGTGCTCGGGGCCTTCGCGGCGGGCTTTATCCTGCGCTATGTGATTCCCGAAGGAAACGATGCGATGGAAAACAAGCTCCATGCCATCGCCTTCGGCTTCTTCATCCCCTTGTTTTTCATCTACTCCGGCACCCAGATCGACATCGGGGCCGTCGCGGAGAACCCAACGCTTCTCATCGCCTTCATCGTCTTGCTGCTTTTTGTGCGCGCCCTGCCCATCTTTGTTTCACTTTCAACCGATAAACAGACGCGCTCGATGAGCTCTCGCAGCCGCTTAACCGTCGCGATCTACTGCACCACCGCCCTTCCGCTCATCGTCGCCGTGACGACGGTCGCCATTCAGGCTGAGGCGATGACGCAGGCAACCGGATCGGTGCTTGTGGCGGCAGGCGGCATCACCGTGCTCATCATGCCGATCGTCGGCCAGCTCCTTCTGCGTACCGCCGACGCCGAGCCGATCACGCTCGCGAAGAAGATCGCCGCCGATCCGAAAAAAGCGGGAGCCCACTTCCATTCGCATCGCGCCATGGAGGCGATGCGCCATGAGGCCGAACGCGAACGGCAACGCCTGATGAGGCACGAGATCCATCAATTCCGCATCCAGACGGACGAGCAGGTGGAAAGTGAGCTGGGCGACGAACCGCAGACGGTCACCCTCACACCGCTCGACAGCGACTCGCCGGTGGAGGAAACCTTCACCATCGAGCCAGTGTATGTCGATGAGGATCGCGACGCCCTCACGGCCGCCCTTGACGAGCAAGAGGAAATCGAAGAAGCCGAAGGAAAACTCGAGGACAAAGACACGTAGAGACGCCTGCTTTATCGTCCCGTTCGGGCGATGGGGCATTTTGTCTTACAGGTTCGCCAGTGAGAAAGCGAGGGCGTTTCCGGTGCTTCAGATTCCCCCGCCGCACGGCTGAGTTGGCTCCGCCAATAAAGGTAAGTGCATAAGGGGGAAGATGGAGCGCCCGAAACGCCCGCAGCGACAGCTTGTTCCGCCGTTTGTCAAAACGGCGGAACTCAGAGAGCAGCCTCTTTGATGATCGAGAGGAACTTCGAGCGGTCCCATTTGCCGAGGTCGCCCTCGCTGCGCTCGCGGACGCTGATGACGCCCTCATCGATCTCCTTATCCCCCATCACCACCATATAGGGAATGCGCTGGCTCTGCGCCTTCGCGATCTTCACACGCATCGGCTCGTTTTGGCTGTAGAGCTCCGCACGTCCGCCGGCGGCCTTGATCTCGCCAGCAAACTCGGCAGCTGCCGCCAGATGGCGATCGGCGATTGGGATCACGGCAACCTGCACGGGTGCGAGCCACAAGGGGAACGCTCCCGCATAATGCTCGATGAGGATGCCCAAAAAGCGTTCGATGGAGCCGAAGATCGCACGATGGAGCATCCACGGGCGTTCCTCGGTGTTTTCCTCGGTACGATAGGTCAGCTCGAAACGCTCAGGCATATTGAAGTCGATCTGCACCGTGGAGCATTGCCACGTGCGCCCGATCGCATCCTTCACTTTGATATCGATCTTCGGGCCGTAGAAGGCGCCGTC
>CANQTB010000141.1 GCA_947626665.1 uncultured Eggerthellaceae bacterium | reverse complement strand
ATCGAACAGGGCGTCCACCGCCTCCTGGAGCATGCGCTTCTCGTTGTTCACGATGATCTCGGGAGCGCCAAGGTCAAGCAGGCGCTTCAAGCGGTTATTGCGGTTGATCACACGACGGTAGAGGTCATTCAAATCGGAAGTCGCAAAGCGACCGCCATCGAGCTGCACCATTGGGCGCAGATCGGGCGGGATGACCGGGATAACGTCAAGGATCATATCGCCCGGCTTGTTGTCGGATTTGAGGAAGGCATCCACCACCTTGAGGCGTTTGATGGCCTTCGCGCGTTTTTGGCCGCGTCCGGTTGCAATGATCTCACGCAGTTCCTCGCCAACCTTTTCGAGATCCATGCTGTCAAGCAGATCGCGAACAGCTTCAGCGCCCATACCGCCGGTGAAATAGTCGCGATAATTCGCACGCATCTCGCGGTAGAGCGCCTCATCAGGGATGAGCTGCTTCGGCTCGATCTTCAAAAATGCCTCATAGGCGTCTTGGCGAAGCGCCTTGCGCTCGTTGAATTCCTCATAGAGGTCGGCGATCTCTTCCTCCACCTCTTCAGGCGTGAGGCGCTCTTCCTCATCGATATCATCGACGAAGTCGTCATCTTCGGGAACGTAGTCGGTGCCCATGCGCCGCGTGCTCTCGATCAGGCGGTCACGCTCGGCGTCGAGTTCCTCAAGATCCGCCGTCAACTCGTCGAGCAGATCGTCTGCATCTTCCTCACGCGCCTCTTTGTCCACCGAGGTGATGATGGAGCTCGCAAAATAAAGCACTTTCTCAAGCTCCTTCGGCGGAATGTCGAGCAGATAGCCCAGCCGCGAGGGCGAGCCCTTGAAGTACCAGATATGGCTCACGGGTGCCGCAAGCTCGATATGGCCCATGCGGTCGCGACGCACCTTCGAACGCGTCACCTCCACGCCGCAGCGTTCGCATACGATGCCCTTGAAACGCACACGCTTATACTTTCCGCATGCGCACTCCCAGTCCTTCGTCGGACCAAAGATCTTTTCGCAGTACAGGCCGTCCTTCTCCGGCTTCAACGTGCGGTAGTTGATGGTTTCGGGCTTTTTCACCTCGCCGCGCGACCAGCTTCGCACATCCTCGGCTGACGCAAGGGAGATTCGCAGCGATTCAAAATTGTTCACATCGAATTCAGTCGCCATTGCTTAGTCCTCCTTCCCATCACCGATCAGTTCGTTCACGTCATCATCCGTCGAGGCATCGTTCATAAGCTCGCCGAGCTCAGCCGCGATGTCGTCGATGGCGCTCAACGTGTCCTGCTCCTCGGTCTTCTTCGCATCAGCGCGCAAAACCTCATAAAGCGCCTGATCCATATCGCCTTCGTCCACATCGCCGTCGGTCACCACATCGAAATCGTGACCTTGCAGTTCGATGTTCAGGCAAAGCGACTTCATTTCCTTCACAAGAACCTTGAAGCTTTCGGGAACCTCCGCCGAAGGAATGTTGTCGCCCTTCACGATCGCCTCGTAGCTCTTTACGCGTCCGGCTGTGTCGTCGGATTTCACCGTGAGGATCTCTTGCAAAACGTTCGAAGCACCGTAGGCGTAAAGCGCCCACACCTCCATCTCGCCGAAACGCTGGCCGCCGAACTGCGCCTTGCCGCCGAGCGGTTGCTGGGTGATGAGGCTGTAGGGGCCGGTCGAGCGTGCGTGAATCTTGTCATCGACCATATGTCCGAGTTTCAGAATGTAGGTCTGGCCGACGGTGATAGGCTCGCGGAACTTCTCGCCCGTGCGCCCGTCGTAGAGCCATGTTTTGCCGGTACGCGTCAGCTGCGGAACGAATTCATCGCGTGCGGCCTCGCCATATTTCTCGTGGTTCATGTTGATGAGGTTGCGGTTTGCCTTTTCGATGGCGTCCGAGATCTCTTTCTCGGTGGCGCCGTCGAACACCGGCGATGCCACGTAAATCGGGCCCTCAACAACCTCGTCTGAATCGGGGTCGTCCGACCAGCCCCACTTCGCCGCCCAGCCAAGATGGTTCTCAAGCAGCTGGCCGACATTCATGCGGGAAGGAACGCCAAGGGGGTTCAGGATGACGTCGATCGGCGTGCCGTCGGCGAGATAAGGCATATCTTCCACGGGAAGCACGCTCGAAATAACGCCCTTGTTGCCGTGACGGCCGGAGAGCTTGTCGCCCTGCTGCACCTTACGTTTTTGCGCCACATACACGCGCACGAGCTCGTTTACTCCCGGCGGCAGCTCGTCGCCCGCTTCGCGCGAGAAGCGATAGATGTCGATAACGCGACCGCCCGAGCCATGCGGCACCTTGAGCGAGGTGTCGCGCACCTCACGGGCCTTCTCGCCGAAGATGGCGCGCAGCAGACGTTCCTCGGCGGTGAGCTCGGTTTCACCCTTCGGGGTCACCTTGCCAACCAGCACGTCGCCCGGGAACACCTCAGCGCCGATGCGGATGATGCCGTCGGCATCGAGATCGGAGATCATATCGTCGGAGATGTTTGGAATCTCGCGGGTGATTTCCTCGGGCCCGAGCTTCGTATCGCGTGCGTCGATCTCGTATTCGGAAATATGGATAGAGGTAAGAAGGTCTTCGGAAACCACGCGCTCGGAAACGATGATCGCGTCCTCATAGTTGTAGCCTTCCCACGGCATGTAAGCAACCATGAGGTTTTGCCCGAGCGCCAGCTCGCCATGATCGCAGGAGGGACCGTCGGCGAGCACGTCGCCCACATGCACCTCGTCGCCCTTACGGACGAGCGGACGATGGTTCACGCAGCCGCTTTGGTTCGAGCGCTGGAACTTTGGAATGAGGTATTCGTCGTATTCATCGTCGTTGTTCAGAATGATGATTGTTTGGCCGTCCACGTAGTCCACGACGCCATCATGCTGGGCGACGAGAATCTCGCCGGAGTCGACGGCGATACGATGCTCGATGCCCGTGCCAACGAGCGGCGCCTCAGGACGAAGCAGCGGCACGGCCTGACGCTGCATGTTGGAGCCCATGAGGGCGCGGTTTGCATCGTCGTGCTCAAGGAACGGGATGAGCGACGTTGCCACCGACGTCATCTGACGTGGGGAAACGTCCATGTAATTCACCTCAGCAACCGGCACTTCCTCAGGCTCGCCGAATTCGCCCGCAGCGTTTTTCGTACGGCACAAAACGCGCGTTGATGGCACCCATGTGCCGTCATCGTCGAAATGACCATATTCGCGCGTCTCGGGATCGAAGGAGTCGTTCGCCTGAGCGATAACGTAATTTTCCTCTTCGTCGGCGGTCAGATAATCCACATCATCGGTTACTTTGCCATCGACCACGCGACGATACGGCGTTTCGATAAAGCCATAAGGATTCACGCGTGCATAGGTGGCAAGCGATCCGATGAGACCGATGTTCGGGCCTTCAGGCGTTTCAATCGGGCACATGCGTCCGTAGTGCGAGGTGTGAACGTCTCGGACCTCGAAGCCTGCACGCTCGCGCGAAAGGCCGCCGGGGCCTAAGGCCGAAAGACGGCGTTTATGGGTGATGCCGGCTGCCGGATTCGTCTGGTCCATGAATTGCGAAAGCTGGGAGCTTCCGAAGAACTCCTTGATCGCCGCCACGATCGGACGGATATTCACGAGAGATTGCGGCGTGATCTCGTCAGGTTCCTGCATCGACATACGTTCGCGCACCACGCGCTCCATACGCGAAAGTCCAATGCGGAACTGATTTTGGATCAGTTCGCCGACCGTGCGGATACGGCGGTTGCCGAAGTGGTCGATATCGTCGGTGGTGTAGCCTTCCACGCCATCATGCAACGCGATGATGTAGCGCATGGAGGCGATGATGTCTTCGGTCGTGAGCGTGGATGATTCAAAGTCGGGGTCGAAACCGAGCTTTTTATTCATCTTATAACGCCCGACCTTCGCCAAGTCGTAGCGCATCGGATTGGAGAAAAGCCCATCGAGCAGCGTGCGCGCCGAATCGATCGTCGGCGGCTCGCCCGGACGGAAGCGCTTATAAAGCTCGATGAGGGATTCCTCTTTTGTGGTGGCAGGGTCGCGGTCAAGCGTACGAATCACCATCTCGGAATCGCCGAGCTTCTCGATAATCTCCTCGCGCGTCTCCGCCAAACCAAGGGCACGTACGAGCAGCGTGGCAGGCTGCTTGCGTTTACGGTCGATGCGCACGGAAAGCAGATCGCGCTTATCGGTTTCGAATTCGAGCCATGCACCGCGGGAAGGAATGATCTTCGCGTTGTAGATCGTTTTGTCGGACGTTTTGTCTCGCTCTTTCGCAAAGTAGACGCCCGGGGAGCGGACGAGCTGGGAGACCACGACGCGCTCGGTGCCATTGATGATGAACGTGCCGCGCGGTGTCATGAGCGGAAAATCGCCCATGAAAACATCTTGCTCCTTGATCTCGCCGGTCTGACGGTTGATGAAGCGAACTTCAACAAAAAGCGGCGCCTGATACGAGACGTCTTTCTCCTTGCATTCATCCACCGTAAATTTCGGCTCGCCAAATTCATGGCGTCCAAATTCGACGGCCATATCCTTCGTGGAATTTTCGATGGGGCACACATCGCGAAATGCCTGTGCGAGACCATCTTCCTTAAACCATTGGAAACTTTCCGTTTGAATGGCAATAAGGTTGGGGACGTCCATGACGTCGGGGATCTTCGCGAAGCTTCGCCTATCCCGATATACGCTGGTGGGAGCGTTGTTTTCCTTCTTTGCCACGAGGCCTTTCCTCCTTCACGCGCACGAGTAATCGGTAAAAAGACACAAACGAATAGAATATTTGTGGTTGATAGCGAAGTCAAGAAAAAGTTTTACGAAGTTCGGATTTTTT
>CANQTB010000140.1 GCA_947626665.1 uncultured Eggerthellaceae bacterium | reverse complement strand
GACCTCCGTTCTCTACGATGACGATTGTGACGCCTATCGGCTAGAACCTGAAGATGCGGGTGTTTTGACGCTTACAATGCAAATGTGTCCTGAATGCGGTGATATATATGACGAATCAGATTTTGCCTTATGTCCAAATTGCTACGACTTGGATTCATCCGAGCCTGATGTTATCGTTTTCGATCATGAATTAGGTGAGGCAAAAATTGTCCCTAAGTCCGAAGCTCACAAATATGAATAGGCATGCATGACTAATGCCCCTTCGGCAGCCCAGAGTCTCCTTTCCTCTGGGCTACATTTTCGTTCCCTTATTCGTCCCTACAACCCCACTCAGTTCGACGAGGAGCTGGAAGCGATGCTTACAAGGCTTAAAGCGACAAGCTGACGCGCTTACTTGTCTACTGGGACATTTTGGCCCAGTAGATACCGTTCCATCAGAATTCTGCTAATAGCATCAATGATTCAATTGATTTGAGAGTTTCCTCGAATGTGACGTCTTTCGCATAGGGCGTATCCGATATATAGGAACCTCAAATCTTTTGCATAGTCGAAGCAGCGCGCAGATCAAAACTCGCATCGCTTTTGATCTCGCTCATCCGAGCACCTCCAGATACATTTGCAGCTCTTCGCGAACGCCTACCGCGTCGCACATCTTGGCGAGTTTGGGAAGATCGCGGTCGTCCATTTTGAAATAGCCGACGATGGCGTCTCTCACAAGCTGCGGATTCACGCCGCCTTTCGTCCTCAACTTGATGATGTCGGCGACCGAGCGCTCGGCATCGTATGCGGCAACGCACACGCCCATAGGGTCTTTCACCATCGTCTTGCCGAGGCCGTAGAGCCTTTTGTCCTCACGATGGATCCTCATATCTGGGTAGGTGCGCCTGAGCTCATGCGGATTGTACCCCCGGGGGACACTCACACTTAGGTTTGCCGGCACGCGGTCGGACAACCCGAGCAGATAGAGCGCCGTGCCATGCGAGATAATGCATTTGGGCCATCGAAACGTGACGGCGGCGAAGTCGTCGTCGATGATGTCGAGCGTGCAGTAGATGCCGCGGGTGAGCCTGTCGATCTTGCCGCTGGCAAAGGCGTAATCGATCACCCCGGGCGCAAACCCGGCATCTTTCAGCTGCTCTGCGGTCGCAACGCCGCCGTGTGCTTCGATATGTTCGGCTACGGTTTCGGACACTCTGCCTCCTAGATTATTGGACACATATAGTAACGATACTGTGTCTAATAATCCAATCTTCTCGCTGATTCGCCCATCATCGTACCAGCGCAAAGCGGCTTTCCCGCCCGGTTCGTCATAGCCCCTTTCGTAGGGCAGCTTTGCTTCTTTCTTCAGACGCCAAGGTAGCGGAGCCCCGGCCGCACGCAAGGGCACGCAAAAACTTTGGAGCGTCATCGAGCCTTCTATGAGCAACGCTCCAAACTCAAGCCCTACGGTTTTGCTTTCCTCCCTTGCCGTTCGGTCGAACTCTCCGCTTTTCGCCTCCCCGTAAAGCGCAAAGGGCGCTGCCGAGCGAAAGGGGGATTCATCAATGAAACCGAACAAGAAAGAACGACTGCACGCAAAGGTCGATGCCGCGCGCAAAGAAGTGGTCGAGCGAGTGCTTGCCCTCATGAAGGAAAAGGATCTCGCCTGGATCAAAGAATGGAGCACGACCTGTGTTGCCCCCTACAACGGCGAGACCGGTCGCAAGTACTCGGGCGGAAACAGGCTCTATCTCATGGGCAAATACGATGACCCGCGGTGGTACACCTTCGCTCAGGCCGCACGACTCGGCTTCTTCCCGCGCAAAGGTGAGACCTCCACCATCGTTGAGTATTGGAAGCCGCGCCAAGGTTTCAAGGATGCCGACGGCAACATCATCGATGCCGAGGAAGCCGCAAACCTCGATGATGCGGTTTCCTTCTCGTGGCTTCAGCTTGCCGGCATCTATCACGTCTTCAATGCCGCACAGCTTGTCGATGGCGACGGCAATTCCTATCCGGAGCTTGACGATGGCGCTCCTGCTCCTGTGCTCGACGAGACACTCTGCGAAATGGCAGATGCGCTTATCTCCTCGTCTCGTTGCCCCATAAAAGAGATCCGCTCCAACCGTGCCTACTATTCGCTCTCCCAAGACTCAATCACAGTGCCACTCCGTACGAAGTTCCGCTCGATGGAATCGTTCATCTCTACGCTCACCCACGAGATGACGCACTCGACCGCCCCGGCACTCGGGCGCGACATTTCGGGAAGCTTCGGCACGAAGGACTACGCCTACGAGGAGCTCGTCGCTGAGCTCGGAAGCCTGTTCTGCTGCCTCGATTTCAGTATTGAGAAGCCCGTCGACCTCGAAGCCGACGATAACTTCTCAAACCACGCCGCCTACTTGCAGTCTTGGATGCAAAAGCTTTCTGATGATCCGTCATACCTCTTCCACGCGGCTGCTGCCGCTGACAAGGCGAACGCATATCTCATGGGACGTCTGTCCAGATCAGGCGATCCGCACTAGCGGATCCGCTCTCCCTATCTTCCGCGTGCCCTTCGCATCTCCTTTACGGCTTCACAGTTGCCGAAGGCCCGCTCATGCGCAAGGGCCGCGAAAAACTTTCGCCCGAGCGATACCTCTCTATCAACAGGCGCGAAACTCAAGGCCCTTACGGGTTTTCGCATTGTCCCCTTGTCGCATGCGCAAGCCTCCGGCGTCTCGTCTGCCTACAAGGCGATGCCAAAGGGGCATACGAGACATGAGGAGGCAAACGATGGGATACAGAAGCGACGTAAGGATCGCCACAACAAAGAAGGGCTACGAATTTCTCTGTGAGCGAATCAATGAGTACGTGAAAGCGCACCCTGCTGTTGTTAAGCTCTTGGGTACAAGTGTTGAGCCTGATTTCTATGAGGAGTTCGGCGACGATGTGGTATTCGGTTGGGACTGCGTGAAATGGGATCCTTCTTATTCATATGTCGCGCCCATCGAGGAGGCGATCGGAAAGCTCGAGCGGGAAGCTGGTATTCCGTATGAGTTCTGCCGCGTGGGCGAACTCGACGCCGACGTCGAGAAAAGGGGTACTTTTGGCTTCGGCGAGCTGGGCGTTCATGTTTCCCCGTACACCACCATCAACATCTATCAATAGGCATTAGCTTCTCGCACAAGCGGGGTCGCACAAGCGGTCCCGCTTTCTTCGCAGGGGACGCGCGCCGTCCCCTGACCCCTCGCGGCAGGGTAGAAACCCTGCACCTGTATACGTCCTCACACGCCGGACGGCTTGACACGTCCACGCATCTACACGAGCGCATAGATCATGTCCCATGTGAATGATCTTTCGAATGGCACCGCAGGCACGTCGGTAATCTCCCGCGGAAACCGCTGCCTCATAGGCATGCCGCACAGTGAGTTCGTCAATGCCGACCGCTTCGGCGATCCAAAGAAGCGATGCCGCGATCAAAAGGTCGTGCCTAGCTCCATACAATTACTCTAAAAGATCGGAATGGCTGCCGGTTCTTTCCAACACCAGCTGCGTATCGTCTATGTAAGAGATAAGCAGCCAATCGGGCTTGATGTGGCACTCCCACCTATCTTGATAGTTGCCCTTGAGAGGATGGTTATGCTTGCTTTCGTCAAGTGGCCTTCCATAAGCCAAATCAGAAATCACCGCTTTGAGAAGCTCTATATTCCACCCCCTGCGGGCAATTCGCTTCAGGTCTTTTGCAAACCTTGTCGTGTGAGTGATAGCGAGCATTACTCACCGCTTAAGATGTCGGCAAACATCTGATCAACGTCTGTGTAGCGCTTCGCCTCAATCTCGCCTTTGGCTATCTTGTCCCCTTCCTCAAACGCCTCCAAGGTCTCCTTGTTCCACCGGGGCTGTTTCAGGTCGAAGGGAATCCCGCCTTCGGCCAGCGATTTATAGACGAACATGTTGATGGCCTCGGTGAGCGTAATGCCCATGCTGGCAAAG
The DNA here is from genome assembly GCA_947626665.1 of uncultured Eggerthellaceae bacterium. Classification (GTDB taxonomy): domain Bacteria; phylum Actinomycetota; class Coriobacteriia; order Coriobacteriales; family Eggerthellaceae; genus CANQRF01. The sequence continues at coordinate 886 of CANQTB010000140.1, read as the reverse complement.
AGCTCCTCTGCCGACGCTTTCACCTCTGGCTCTATCCGCATGGTAAGACTTGCCGTTTTCGCCATATCTGCCTCTTTCAACTTGGTCTCAACATTGTACAGCTAAAGTCTTGCATTGTCAGCGGTTGTGCCGCCTACGATAGAGAACCTCTAGCGCCACTCTCAAGGATTTCCCTCTTCTGCGCTCTCCTGTTGCCATTGGGGCAATTGGCTCCTTTCCCTTACCTTTCAGCCCGCATCCCCACAGGCATCGCCTAGCCGTTTTCGACGGCCTTGAAGACGACTTGCCCTCCTATCGAGTGTTTGGCTCTTGCCGAGAACGCCCGATTTCTTCGGCCTCCTCAGCCAACGTGTGCCCCTTCGCTCCTCTTTTGAGCGAGAACTCTCGCATGGAGCCCGCCGAGCCGCAAGGCGCGTCTTTCTTGCGCAAAACCCGCACAAGGCAGCAATTCTGGTATGTCTCTTGTGCAGGTTACGGCGCTTCGCACCTTTGCGAAGAAATCCCCTCTTCCCTTGCGCCTCGCCAAACCCCATGCATCTTCTCCAAAACAAGGCGGAGGCAAGGGGCCACCGCGAAGACTTGTAGGAGGTCGACAATGGGCTACAGAAGCGACGTTAAAATCGTCACCACGCGTGAGGGATATGAGCATCTCTGCAAGCTAGTCGATAAGCTGGGCGCATATTCCGAAACAGATCAGCTTTTGGGAACAGAAATTGAACCAGAATACCGCGAGGATATTGATGATTGCGTCGTCTTCGGCTGGGACTGCATCAGATGGTATGACGGAGACTTTGAAGAAGTCACCAACATAAGCAAGGCGCTCCGAGAACTTGACAATGCAGGAGTCCCCTATCAATTCTGCCGCGTCGGTGAGGATTGGGACGAT
>CANQTB010000139.1 GCA_947626665.1 uncultured Eggerthellaceae bacterium | reverse complement strand
CGGCGGCATCTTCTGGTTCTTACCGGTTGCCATGTGCGCCGCTGAAATGTCGACCGTCGACGGATGGCAGTCGGGCGGCATTTTCGCATGGGTCGGCAACACCCTTGGCAAGCGCTGGGGTTTCGCCGCTTTGTTCTTCCAGTGGTTCCAAATCACGGTCGGATTCGTCACGATGGCATTCTTCGTATTAGCAGCTGTTGCTTACGTGGTTGGTTGGGATGCTCTCTATAACAATCCGCTCGTCATGTTCATCGGCGTTGCCATCATCGTGTGGGGCCTCACGCTCACGCAGCTCGGCGGCACCCGTCTTACCGCCCGCATCTCCAAGATCGGGTTCATCGGTGGCATCGTAGTCCCCGTCGCCATTCTCCTTATCGGCCTCGCGGCTTACTTCGCGACCGGTGGTGTTTCTTACCTGCAGTTCAACGCGGACGAAATCGTCCCGAACTTCGGACAGGTTGACACGCTCGTCATCTTCGCGTCCTTCATCTTGGCTTACATGGGCGTTGAGGCTTCTGCCTCCCATGTAAACGAGCTGAAGAACCCGAACCGCACCTATCCGCTCGTTATGATCGTGCTCTGCGTCATGGCTATCCTCTTCGACGCCATCGGCGGCATCTCCGTTGCAGCGACCATGTCGGCCGAGCAACTCGACGCCAACCTGAGCTACGGCGTTGTGGCGGCCTTCCAGAACATCTTCGGTCATTTCGGAATCGGCTGGGTCACCTACATCGTCGCCATCCTGCTCGCCCTTGGCGTTCTCGCCGAGATCTCCGCTTGGATCGTCGGTCCTTCTCGCGCCCTGCTCGACACGGCGAAAGAGGGAATCATTCCGCAATCTTTGGCGAAGACCAACAAGCATGGCATCTCCGTTAAAACCGTCGTCATCCAAGGTATTCTCGTTACGATCTGGGACGCCGTCCTCTGCGGATCGATCGCCCTCTCCGGTGGTTCCTCCTCTTCGGTCGGCTACCTGACCGCGATCGGCATGACCGTCGTCATTTACCTCGTCGGTTACGTGCTGTTCTTCCTCGCGTACTTCAAGCTCATCTACAAGATGCCGCAGATGCATCGTGAGTTCCAAATCCCGGGCGGCAAAGTGTTCAAGACGATCGTCGCTGGATGCGGCATGGCGCTCACCCTCTTCACGCTGGTCGTCTCGTTCTTCCCGAGCTCGAGCCTGAGCGCTCAGGCGAACACGGTCTACGTCATCACGTTGATCGTCGCTTGGCTCATCGCGGTGGCGCTGCCGTTCATCATCTACGCGAATCGTCATCGCTGGAACAAAGAGGCGAAGCAAGGCGCCGCTGCTGAGATCGAAAGCCTCGAATCTTCGATGGCAGCGCTGAAGCAAGCCGACAAGGCCATCAGAGCGGCCGAGCGCGATGTGAAAGCTGCCGAGGATGCGGCAAAGCTTGAGGCGGCCGAGGCCTTGAAGCATTCAACGGACGCCGCGATGGCAGCGCAGAAAGTTGCCCGCGCAGCCGATGAGGCAGTGAAGGCAACGCAGACGGCAGCCGAGGCAACACCTGAGGTAGCGGCTCCGGCAGCCGCGGCGGCCGACAAGGCAGCCAACCCGCCGTCACCACGGCGCACGACTCGCAAGCCCGCACCGAATCCCACGGTGTACTAGGAATGCGCAGGAGCAAGAGTGAGTAAGGAAACGTTTGAGATAAGTTCTGAATCAAGCGTTGGGCGAATCCTTACTGAATAGACTTACCTTCCAAAAGGAGGCCCCGTCCCGAAGCTCGAAGAAAGCAGGGCGGGGCCTCCGCCTGTAGAGAGGCGGTTAGGCGCGCTTAATGTCAGAGAACGCGTTACACGTATCTGTCATTCATGCCGCCGGTGCCTTTGTTCGTATCGTCTACGTGTCAAAGAATGGCCGCTGGCAAATCGAATGATAGAATTTTCGCATTATTAGATTCCGTCTTTAATTTGTTGGTGCTTAAAGGTTGTTAGGTTCCGGAAGGTGGGATTTATGGGCGTCTATGTCATTACCGGTGCTTCGAGTGGTATTGGTGCGAAAACAGCCGAGGTGCTGAAAGAGCGCGGCCACGAAGTGATCAACATCGACCTCAAAGATGGCGACATCGAGGCGAACTTGGCGACCAAAGAGGGTCGCGAATATGCACTGAAAGAACTTCACGAAAGATTTCCCGACGGCATCGACGCTATGATTTGCAATGCGGGTGTTTCAGGCGGCAAGGTGCCGATCTCGTTGATCGTTTCGTTGAACTACTTCGGATCCACCGAAATGGCCCAGGGCGTTTTCGATCTGCTGCAGAAGAAGCGCGGGAGTTGCGTGATCACTTCATCAAACTCCATCGCCCAAGGCGCGACGCGCATGGATGTCGCCGGTCTTTTAAACAACCATCCTGACGAGAAGCGCATTCTCGCGCTCGTAAAGGACGTTGATCCGGCGGTAGGGCATGTGTATTACGCTTCCACCAAATATGCGCTCGCTCGGTGGGTTCGCCGTATGAGCCCGGAATGGGGCAGCCGCGGTGTTCGTCTGAACGCGGTTGCGCCCGGCAACGTGCGTACGCCGATGACGAAGAACATGCTTCCCGAACAGCGTCGTTCGATGGAGGCGATTCCTGTACCGACGCACTTCGGGGAAGAGCCGCTTATGGAGCCTATCGAGATCGCCAACGCGATGGCGTTTTTGGCCTCGCCCGAGGCATGTGGAATAAACGGAGTCGTCCTCTTCGTGGACGGCGGCACCGACGCCCTTGTGAACTCCGAGAAAGTCTACTAGGAGGAAGCCATGGTTATCAGCGATTTCATCAACGCCATGATGACGAAAGACCACGAGGCGCTCGCCGCGTGCTTTGAGGATAGGTGCCGTTTCTTCGATTATTGCCCGTCACTGGCGAATCGTCAGAACACCTTCCTGTTCGGTCGTAATGCCATCGACATGTACTTCCACAACAAGTTCATGTTCAATGGGTTCACCATGCACGATCCGCGCATCTTGAGCGACCGCACGGCGAACTTCTTCGTCGACTACAACGGAACGCTTGTGCATGCGCAGGCGGAGATCCAGAACTACAGCTCGAACTCGACGAGCCTTGATGACAGCCTCATCAAGGAAATGGTAATTAGACCAGCATAAAGACTGCGCGGAACTCACTTAAACTTTTGAGAGGTGTCGGGCGCGCAGTCGCTCTGCAGTCCTGAGCTCGTAATTTTCCGAATTTTTAAATTCTAATTCGGAAATTACTCGTGCGGAACTCGCTTTATGCGCATCCCGACACCCCTTATCAGCCTGCAATTTCTTTATCCCTCATAAAGCATGTAGCCGAGGGCGTCGTGGAAGCCTAGTTCGCGATAAAGCGGCGCGGCCTCGATGGTGCTTTCGAGGTAAATTTTCTCGCATCCGCGTGAGTGAGCCGCATCGATGAGCCATGTGATAAGGGCGCTTCCCGCTCCTTGATGGCGAGCTTCAGGGCGCACGTAAACGTTCATGATGAAGGCGCTCTTGCCATGGGGAAAGTCGGGCGAGGGGAGCTCATCGTGGAAGACGATGCCGCCGCAGCCGATGCGTTTGCCCGTGCCGTCCTCAATGAAACACATAAGGAAGCTTTCCGCCTGTAGCGCTTCGCGCAGGTATCGTTCGTTTTCGGCGCGAAGAGCGGCGCGCATCTCGTCGTCCACCTCGCCGAATACGGCTTCGATCGTCTCCATGCGCCAAGCCAATACCTCGTCGAAATCTTCGAATGAAGCGGCTGTTATGCGATATCCCATTGGATGCACCCCCGTTTCACGGAAGGAAGAGCTTTCATATTTGGTTTGCCATTGCTCGTGAGAGGAATCTCCTTCAGCCTCACAAACGACTCCGGAATCATATGTGGCAAAAGCGATTGAGCCAGCTGCTCCTTGATTTCATCGACGTTCGTCGAGGCGTACTCATCGAAAAGAGCCACATAGGCGCAGAGATATGGCAACTCCTTGTCATCGGTGCGCGCCATCACGACGCCGCCCTCCACGCCGTCGCAGGCGCAGAGTGTGTTTTCCACTTCCTCCGGCTCCACCCGCTTGCCATATATCATCACCTGAGAATCTTTGCGATGCGAAAAGACGAGGTTGCCGTCGGGAAGAACGTAGCCCATGTCGCCACTGAGGTACCAGCGCATACCTGCGGGGTCGGTATGGAACGCCTCTGAGTTTGCGTTGCCAAGATATCCACGTGAAACACCTGCGCCACCAATTGCGATTTCCCCCATTTCGCCTTCTGCCATAGGGTGGCCTTCTTCATCGACGACTGCGACCTTGACGCCAAGTATCGCTTTGCCGATGGGATAGGTGTCATTCTCGAGTGGCTGCGTGTCGTTCACGGGAAAATACGTGGCGCAGACCGTCGTTTCACTCGGTCCGTACGTGTTGTAGACCTTCGTTTGTGTGACAAGCCAATCTACTTGGCTGCCACGCAGCACATCTCCTCCGCTGATGGCAAGGCGCAGCGTGCGTGGGAAACGACGAGTCTCGTTCATCTCGGCAAGCAGGTAGGGAAAGCCACTGATGATCGTCACGTTGTGGGTTTCGCAAAACATGATCAGCGCTTCAAGGTCGTTCCGGCACGCCGCTGGCGCGATGGCGAGGTGCGCGCCCGAAAGCAATGTGGCGAAAACCTCTTCCACGAAGATGTCGAAGGTGCAGACCGAATACTGCAACATCGTATCGGAAGATGTGGGGCGGTATTCGCGTGCGAAAGCTCGCGCGTAGTTGCATACATTGCGATGTTCCACCATCACGCCTTTCGGCTTGCCGGTGGTTCCCGACGTGTAGAGCACATAGGCAAGTGAGGCGGGTTGAACGGCGAGTGAAGTGGGCCGATGCAGAGGTTCGTGACTTTCAGGTTCGGTACCCGCATCATCGCTCTCGCCCGTGTGGAAGAATCCGCCCTCGCTTTCCGGCGCCTTCTCCGGCTGATAGTTGGGATTTATGAGAAGGGTGAGGAATCCATCAAGCTGCTGTTTTTCGAGGCACGATGTTTGGGTGATGATGCAGGCGACGCGGCATTTTTCCATCATGAAACGCACGCGTTCGGGCGCGAAGTCAGGCTCGGCTGGTACGTAAGCCGCGCC
>CANQTB010000138.1 GCA_947626665.1 uncultured Eggerthellaceae bacterium | reverse complement strand
TAATCCGGAGGTCCGTTATCGATTTTTGCCACTTTTCTTCACCTGACCTTTCTTTTTTCGGAAAACCTCAAAGTCGAAATCTTCGCTTTGGAGAACGGATGTGCCGTTCGGCTATGCCGTCGCACCGCCGTTTGCCTCGGCGAGAATCTCTTCCTCTGGCCAGAACACATAGGGATTCGCACGTGGACGGTAGACCATTTGCGGCACTGCTTCGAGGCCGACTTCACGCAGGAATTTGCCCATTCCGATGCGATAGACCGTCTCGCCGAGGCGCTCACGCGTCTTACCGTTCTCATCCCACCAATCCCAGATGGTGTTCACGAGCTCTTTGAATTCCGTATAGGGCGATTCCATCTTCATGAATGGGATCAGCACCCACGACATAAAGGCGGATTTCACAATGGTCGACTTCGCGCCCATGAGGATAGTCGCGCCTTTTTCCTGGCCTTGCTTAATCGCTTTGCACATCACATTGATGCAATGCATGCAACGGGTGCATTCGGCGCCGTTGACCGAAAGCTCGCCCGTGGCCTCATCATAATGCAGGCACTTGGTCGGGCACTTGTCAACGACGGCCTCACGGATGTTCAGCCCATCAGCCGCGTACTTCTTCACCTCATCGTTGTCGATGGTGAGCGTATCGCGCCAAGTACCGATTACCGAGATATCGGCACGGGCGGCAGCGGCAACACAGTCGTTGGCGCAACCGGACATCTTGATCTTTGATTTGTAAGGCCACATCGGACGGTGAAGCTCGTCTTGGAATTCATGGGTGATGTCGTAGCACATGTCCAAGGTGTCATAGCAGGCGAATTCGCACCGGCCAGGACCAACACAGCAGCTTGGTGAACGTAAGTCCGAGCCTGATCCACCGAGATCGAATCCCTTATCGGCAAGGTCATCGAAGGTGGGTTGCAGCTCTTCGGTCGTTGTGCCAAGGAAAATGAGGTCGCCCGTCGATCCGTGGACATTGGTGATCTGAGAGCCGTGACGCTCCCAAATGTCGCACAGCTCGCGAAGCGCGTCTGTGCTATAGAACCATCCACTCGGCGAAGCGATGCGCATGGTGTGGAATTCCTTCACATGCGGGAACTCCTCGGGAAGGTCGGTATAACGACCAACCACACCACCGCCATAGCCTTTTACGCCTACGATACCGCCATGCTTCCAGTGTCCGATCTTGTCTTCATAGGATCGCTCTAAGACGCCCAAAAGATCGGCACTCATCTCGTTTTTCGCCGCGGCCTTTTTAATTTCGGTCACGAAACTGGGCCAAGGGCCTTTCTCTAGTTCGTCGAGCTGAGGTGTTTTGCTTTCTTCAGCCATACACTTCCTCCTTCACTGTGAATCAGAACGCATGGAATTACATTTCCATAACGGTAACTGCGCCGCTGGGGCAAACAGCTACGCACGCTTCACAGCCCATGCAATCCCCTGAGTCGCCCGATACATAGGCTTTCTCACGATCGGAATCGAAACTCAGAATATGTGCCGGGCAACCCGCGGTGCAGGCATCGCAGCCGGTGCACACATCATCGTCGATTGAAACGAAATACATTCCTTTCACCTCCTTTAACAGTTCTTCTCATGCGATCTGATTCAATCGCGGTGTATATTTCCCTCCCCACAAACCCCGGCTCTCTCGGTATGAGCCTTCTGGTCTGTTCCCAATAGGAAGGCCCCATGATCATCGCCCCTCCCCTTCTGCAAGCCATTTGGCTGCGTCGAGGGCGTGATAGGTGATGATGCGGTCGGCTCCCGACCGCTTGAGGCTCAAAAGAATTTCCAAAACAAGGCGACGCTCGTCGATCCACCCTTGCGAAGCTGCCGCTTTGACAAGGGAATATTCGCCGCTCACGTTATAGGCCACTACGGGGCATGCGGCCTTCTGCTTCACGCGCCACAGGATATCGCCATAAGAAAGCGCTGGCTTTACGATGATCATATCGGCACCCTCGGCGAGATCGCTTTCCACTTCGCGCATCGCCTCGTCGCCATTCGCCGGATCCATCTGATAGCTTCGGCGATCGCCAAACTGCGGGGTGGAACCGGCCGCATCGCGAAACGGCCCATAAAAACCCGACGCATATTTCGCCGCATATGAGAGGATGGGAACATTGATGAAGCCCGCTTCATCGAGCGCCCGGCGGATGGCAAGCACGCGCCCATCCATCATGTCGGAGGGAGCAATCACATCTACACCGGCACGAACTTGCGAAACGGCGGTCTTCGCGAGAAGCTCGAGCGTTTCGTCGTTCACGATCTCGCCATCACGCACCACGCCGCAGTGGCCATGGTCGGTATATTCGCAGAGGCAAACATCGCCGATAACAAGCAGGTTTGGATGCGTCTCTTTGATGAAGCGCGCCGCTTGCTGAACGATGCCATCTTCCGCATAGGCGCCGCTTCCGACGCTGTCCTTTTCCTTCGGAATGCCAAAGAGGATGACGGCACCGACCTGCAATGCCTCAACCTCATCAAGCACCGGCCCTAATAGATCAAGGGAATAACGGCATACGCCGGGCATCGAAGCGATCTCATCGCAGATGCCCTTGCCCTCGATAACAAAAAGCGGGTAGATGAAATCGCGCGCCGAAAGCTCGGTTTCCCGAACAAATGCCCTCATTCGCGCATCATTGCGCAGGCGGCGATGGCGGATGAAATCACTCATGCGCTCACCTCATCCCGCCGTGTTTGCAAACCCTGCTTCACGCATGTGACGAGATCGGGGATGCGCGCGTTGTCCGCTTCGCCGGCACAGGTAAATCCGCGTTCGGCTAAGGTGGCAGTTGTCACCGGACCGATAGAATAGAGCGCCACGCCTTCGAGGAGATCACGTGCGTCCCCGATAAGATCGGCGAAGTTGACGACAGCAGACGAGCAGGTAAACGTGATTGCATCGATGGAACCTTCACGCAAGGCCGCCGTGAGCTTTTCGCGATCCTCAAGTGCGGCAATATTGCGATAGAACGGCACAAGGTCGGCAACGATGTTTTTTGCCACAAGCCCATCACGCATAGCCGTACGGGCCTTATCGGAGGAAACGATCAGAACGCGATCGCCCTCATTGAGTATTCCGAGAAGTTCCGCAAGCAGATCATCGGTTGTGAAGCGCTCAGGCATCAGCACCTCGCCCACGCCCGCTTCCTCGAGCGCCTTCTTTGTTGCCGGGCCAACCGCCGCGATCTTTGCCGGAAGATTGCCGAAAGGATCGCCAAGACGAGGCGCTACGGCTTCCGTTTCGCCGTCGGCAGGGTTGCCGGACGAAGCATCGGGCATTTCAAGAGCGCTCAAGAAATACTTCACGCCATTCACGCTATCGAAGACTATCCAGTCGTATGAATCGATGGCGTCAAGAGCCGCAACCACCTCGGGGCTTGCTTCGAGGCCCTCAAAGCGGATAAGGGGAATCTCCACCACGTGAGCACCCAAAGCCTCAAGTCCTTCCTTGAGGGATGAGGCCTGCTCGCGCGCACGGGTCACACAGACAGTTTTTCCCGCTAGAGGAGCATGTTGCTTGGAGGGAGCCCCGTTCGGGCGAAGAAGCTCGCGGCATGAAACCACCGATCCGATAACGATAACGGCGGGATTCGTGATCCCCTCTGCATTCACAAGCGCCTCAATCGTACCAAGCGTCCCAGCAACTTCGCGCTGGTTGGGGAGTGTTCCATGCTCAACAACCGCAGCGGGCGTGCTCTCGGCAAGCCCAGCAGTCACAAGGCGCGATACGATAAGCCCGATATTCTTCATTCCCATAAGGAAAACGAGGGTACCGGGTGTGTGCGCGAGCACGTCCCAATTGATATCTGATTCGGCTTTTTCGGGGTCTTCATGACCGGTAACCACGGTAAACTGCGAGGCATAACCGCGATACGTGAGCGGGATATCGGCAGCGGCAGGAGCCGCAATAGCCGAAGTAACACCGGGGATCACTTCGAATTCGATCCCGTTTTTCGCCAGATGGGTGGCCTCTTCTCCCCCGCGCCCGAACACGTACGGATCGCCGCCCTTCAGGCGCACAATGCAATGATGTCTGCCCGCGCAATCCACGAGAACACTATTGATATCCGCTTGGGTGTGCGAGGAATGCTCCGGCTCTTTCCCGACGAAAATCTTCTCGCAGTCAGCTCTGGCACAATCTAAGATATGGGGAGAGATAAGACGATCGTAAACGATGGCATCCGCCGTCTCGATGAGGCGTTTCGCCGCCACCGTCAGAAGATCGGGATCACCAGGACCTGCGCCCACGAGGAAGACCTTACCGCACTCAGCCATGGCAAAGCACCTCATGCTCGGAATGCTCAGCTTGCTCGGCCTTCTCGGCAGACGATACGGCAAAGGCAACATCGTTAACGAAGAATTGGTCGCCTCCGCAGGAAAGCACCTCGCGCGCAGCTGCATGGCCGATCTCCTCAGCATCGGCGCCTTTGCAAGTCACACGCACGCCGGCAGAGCCGTCACGTTTGAAAACACCGGCCTCGAGAACGAGGTTCTCCTCGTTATAAGCCGCGTATGCGCCGATGGGCGTCTGGCAACCACCGCCGAGCGCCTTAAGAAACGTCCGTTCGGCAATAGCGGCATGCGCGGAGCCCTCGTCGTTCAAAGCGGCAAGAAGCTCGTTCATATCAGCGCGATTTTTCATGCACTCAACCGCGATCACGCCCTGGCCAGGTGCCGGAAGCACTTGCTCGGAGGAAAAGATCTCGGTTACCCGATCGCTCCAACCCAAGCGCAGAATTCCCGCCATGGCGAGCACCATCGCATCCATCTCATCGCCGCGCTGGAGCTTTTCCCACCTCGTTTGAAGATTGCCACGCACCTCAACGCAGGCAATGTCAGGGCGAATCGCCAAGAGCTGCGCCCTTCTGCGTACGCTTGAGGTTCCCACACGTGCCCCTTCGGGCAAATCCTCGAAGAGAACGCCGTCTTTGCTCAAAAGCGCATCGCGCGCGTCTTCGCGGAAGCAATAAGCACCGATCGCAAAATCATCGTCGAGGACGGTGGGAAGGTCCTTCAGACTGTGAATGGCGATGTCGATTGTTTGGTTGCGCAACCCCTCTTCGATGGCTTGAGTGAAAAAGCCCTTGTCAGCGACGTTTGCGAG
>CANQTB010000137.1 GCA_947626665.1 uncultured Eggerthellaceae bacterium | reverse complement strand
ACCTGCGGCGCTACCGGTTGATCATTCATATGGTCGACGGGCAGCTCCACATCGGAGGCCACGCTTCCAAATATCGGGCTCAGCGCTCCCGTGAGGGAATTCATCTCAGCAACGGTGGTCTTTGAAGTCTGCGGCATGATAGCTCCTTTCCTGGGTGGTGCGAAATCTTCTCCAAAAGCGCGCACTCGGTTTCCTTCGTTCAATCTTCCCTAGGCAAAACATGCAAATCTCTTATTCGGACGGAGTTCTTGGTGTCCATTCCCGATTATCTGCGGAAAAAGGAAAAAGAGGCCGCACGCAGCGTTCTTGTGCCGCGCGCGAGCGTTGTTTGTAACGATGCCGTTATTTTTGACGGAATGTTGTCATAACGCACCAAGGGCGGGCGGTTCGCAAGCTTTCGCCCTTTACGCCAAGTCCTGCTATCCTTCATCCACACGAATGCTAGAATGCTGGAAAGTTTGAACGTTGAGACAAGAAAGACGGCTATGAAGCGCGCTAAGAACCACGATACGCAACGTACAGGGAAATGCCCGCGCGGCATCCATCAGATGAAGCTGCGGTTACTCTCGCTTTTGCTCGCTTTCCTGCTCGTCGGCATCACAGCTCCGAAGGGCTTCGCCCTTGAGCCTTCGGCTGACGGATCGCAGGGACAGCAGCTAACGTTCAGCAGCGGCGAAAACACGCCTCTCACGAGCGAAGGCGAAGACGAGAACACCCTCGAACCGTTGGCGAGCAACGGCTCCATCGCCATCGTGCATTCCAACGACGTTCACTGCTCGGGCCTTGAGACCTCCGAATCCGCGATCGGCTATGCTGGCATCGCGGAGGCTGCCAATGAGGCACGGAGTCAATACGGCATTGCCAATGTGACGCTTGTCGATGCGGGCGATGCCATCCAAGGCAAGCCCATCGGCACGCTCTCCGAGGGCGGCGACCTCGTGAGCATTATGAACCAAGCGGGCTACGATGTGGCGGCACTTGGCAACCATGAGTTCGATTACGGCATGGACCGCCTCTTCGAGCTTCAGGAAATGGCCGATTACGAATACGTGTGCGCGAACATGCAAAACACCGAAACGGGCGAGCTCGTCTTCAAGCCCTACACCGTCCTTGAATATCCCGTCGGCAGCGATACCGTGCGCGTAGCCTATGTGGGCATCACGACGCCCACAACGCTTACCGCCACGAACCCCACAGTATTCGAGAACGCCGCCGGCAACCTTATCTATAGCTTCTACGGCGATAGCACCGGCGATGCCCTTTACAACCAAATTCAATCCGTCGTCAACGACGCGCGCTCCGAAGAGGGCGGAAATGCCGACTACGTGGTTGCGCTCTCGCACCTCGGCGCATCCGCCACCTCCTCGCTGCCCGAACGCTGGACGAGCACCGCGCTCGTCGCCCACACGACCGGCATCGATGCGGTCATCGACGGCCACACGCACCTCGTCTACAACGACCGCGTGCCAAACGCCAACGGCCAGATGGTGGCAGTTGCTCAGGCGGGCACGGCGTTTGAGGCCTACGGCACAATGGTGATCACGCCCGACAATACGCCCGGCCCCGAAGACGTGGTCTCCACGATCACACGCGCTTCGGCCGATTTGCCACAAGATGAAAGCGTCGCCCAATACGTTAAGAACATCGAGGCCGACCTCGCGCAGACGTTGAACGAGCCCGTAGGGAGCCTCGATGTGTTTATGCAGGTGTACAGTCCCAATGCCGACGGCGCGCCATGGTATTGGACGGCGCGCATGCGTGAGACGAACCTCGGTGATTTCGTTGCCGACGCCTACCGCAAAACGCTCGATGCCGACATCGGCTTCGTGAACGGCGGCGGCATTCGCTGGAACTGGGACGGCGACGCCACGAACTTCGGCATCAGGCCCGGCATCCTCACCTATGGCAACGCGATCGACATCAACCCTTTCGCGAATTCCCTTTCGGTGGTTGAGCTTGATGGCCTGACGATCCTCAACGCCCTCGAGTTCTCCGTGCGGCAGCTGACGCCTGCCTTCGATGACGAGACGGAGGCGAACGGCGGCTTCCTGCAGGTGTCGGGCATCAGCTTCAAAGCGCGCGTCGACATCCCCTCCCCCATTCTCACGGACGATAATGACAATTTCATTGGCATCAGCGGAGATCGCCGCGTGTTCGACGTCATGGTGAACGGAGAACCGCTTGACGTCACCAAGACCTATCGCGTGGCATCGATTACGTTTTTGCTTGACGGCGGCAGCGGCTACACCATGCTGCGCAACAGCGATTACCTCGTGCGCGAGGCGAGCCTCGATTATGAGGCAATCATCAAATACATCCAAGACGATTTGGGCGGCACGATCGGCGCCGGATACACCGATCCCGCCGGTGCCGGACGGATCGAGCTGCTCACCACGGCGCCCGAGCCCACGCCGACTCCTGGCGGAGCCGACGGAGAAGGAACCGAAGGCAACACCGGCGGCGCAAGCGGCACCGATAGCTCGCAGGCGCCAAACGGAAGCCTTGCCGCAACCGGTGATCACGCGCCCTTTGCGATCGAGATTGCGCTTGTCCTCGCAGCAACAGCCGCAGGATTCGTCGTGCTCTCCTTCTTCCGCCTTCGTAGAAGCTAGTTCCGCTGTTCTGACTAACGCCAACCTGGGCTACAAAAATCCTTTTCACTCTTGGACCCCCTCACCCGAGCGGGATAGAGCGGCGCAAAAGTGTCCACCAGATGAAGGTGGCGAGCATTGCGGCGAAGCCTCCGGCGTCGAAGATGATGAAGCGCACGATGCTTGCGGAAAGAACGCTCATATCGGCGGCGATAGCGCCTGCGTTGGAAAACAGCGTCGCGAGGATGAACGATTCGCCGATAAGCCCGATAAGCTGCTGCGCGAGAATCACCCAACCGAGTGAGGGGAAGCGCTTCGGTGAAACAATGAAGGCGGGATAGGTGGCATTCCACATAAGAAACGCGACGCCGATGCCCTGCACGGCAACCATGCCGGGCACGCCTGCAAGCTGATAGCTCGGCGCATAAGCGGCAGGGTTTGCGATAAACGAAACCGCACAGGAAACATTGACGCTGAATACGGCAAGAAACGCAAGCCGCATCATAACGGTTGGCACCAACAGAGGGTCTTTTCGCGCATTATCGATCATGGGGAAAGGTTAAAGAAGAGCGGGCGCGATTGTCAATGTGATGACGGGAACAAAACACTTACGGCAAAAGAAGGCGCGCTCCGTGAACTTGCACAACAATACGAAAGCGAAAGACAAAGAATCCCTCAAATAGTTCGGCAGACGGTTTCATTCGGAAAGACGGCAAACAGTGCTGCGTCTTAAGCAGCTTGAGGTGAAAGGCATATTATGTTCCATCGCCATCAGAAACAACAAGAAAAGAACAGCGAAGCGGCCGCTGCCACGGTTGCCCAAAGCGCTTCAGCCGCAGCCGCACAAAACTCCTCCTCTGTCGTGGCCGCCCAAAGCGCTTCAGCCGCAGCGCAAGCACCAACGCCCGCGCAAGATAACGGTTCAGCAGAGTTGAGCCATGGCCGCGTGATGGCGATCTTCATTTCGCTCATGCTCGCGATGTTCGTGAGCTCACTGGCGGAAACGATGACTGCCACGGCGCTTCCCACGATCGTTGGCGATCTCGGCGGCGTGGAAATCATGCAGTGGGTTACCACAGCCTACATCATGGGCTCCACGATTACGATGCCGATCTACGGCAAGCTCGGCGACCTCATCGGTCGTAAGTTTCTCATCATGACGGCGCTCGGCATCTATATCATCGGTTCGGGCATCTGCTCGATCGCACCGAGCATGGAATTCCTCATCATCGGTCGCACGGTTTCCGGTCTTGGCGGAGGCGGCCTGCTCATCCTCACGCAGGCGACGATCGCTGACGTGGTTCCCGCTCGTCAGCGCGGCAAATACCTCGGCCTCATCGGCTCGGTCTTTTCGGTTTCCACCGTCATCGGACCGCTGCTTGGCGGATGGTTCGTTCAGGTGACAGGATGGCGCTGGCTCTTCGTGTTCAACATGCCGCTTGCAAGCGCTGCCATTGTGGCCATCGGCTTCTTCCTCAAGCAGAAGATGCGCAAGCTCACCTCGAAGGTCGATGTGTGGGGCATGACTTTCATGACGCTTGCAATCGTTTCGCTCGTCCTCGCCATTTCCTGGGTCGGCACCGTCTATCGGTGGGATAGCCCCGAGGTGCTTACCGCCGTCGCGGTCTTCATCGTTGCGGCGATCCTTTTCGTGCGGACCGAGAATCGCGCCGAACAGCCCGTGATCCCGATGTCGCTTTTCAAGAATCGCAACTTCGTGCTCGTGACAACCACGGGATTCATCATCATGGTCGGGCAAATGGGAACCACCTCCTACCTGCCCACCTACTTGCAAATCGTGCATGGGCTTTCTCCCGAGCAGTCGGGGCTGATGATCGTGCCGATGGTTGCAGGCGTTTTGATCACCGCGGTTGGCACGGGCTTCATCGCCTCGGCGACGGGGCGCTATAAATGGATGCCGATTGCGTGCTGTTTTGTGACGGCCCTCGGCTTTCTGCTGCTCTCACGGCTCGATGTGAATTCGTCGCTTGTGGAGGTGGGCATCTACCTCTTCATCTTGGGCTTCGGCATCGGGCTCGGTCAGCAGATCCTCGTGCTGATTGTGCAGAACGAGTTTCCCCATAACATGGTGGGCACCGCCACGGCGGGAAACAACTTCTTCCGCCAAATCGGCTCCACTGTCGGCGCTTCATTCGTGGGTGCGATGTTCACCTCGCGCCTCACTGCCGACATCGCCGCGCATCTGCCAAAGGCGGACAACATCTCCATCAACGCGATCACGCCGAGTTCTCTTCATCACATGTCCGAGCCGGTGCGCGAGGTCATCATCAACGGGTATTCCGACGCCCTCGTGCCCATCTTCGTGTACTTCATCCCGATGCTTGTGGTGGGTATTATCCTGACGTGCCTGATCAAGGAACACCCGCTGGCGACCACGGTCGAACACGGCGGCCATCCGAAAGACGAACTGTAATATGCAGCATCACCATCAGGCGCGTTTGGTTTTGACTTCGCCTTTCTCGCAGCGATTGCCCCAGGCGTCGATGAGGTCGCGATCGCGGTAAACGCA
>CANQTB010000136.1 GCA_947626665.1 uncultured Eggerthellaceae bacterium | reverse complement strand
GGCGATTTGGCCGCGACGGTGGATTCCGAAGTTGAGACGACTCCCGGCTGGTCATCGTTTCTGGTGGGGCTTCCGCTCGGGCAATGGTACTTCAACGAGGCCTCGACATGGTTCCTCCTGATGGCGCTCGTCATCGGCGTCGTCGGCGGCGTTTCGGAGAGCCGCTTCGTCAAAAGCTTCATCAACGGCGCTGCCGACATGATGTCGGTCGTGCTCATCATCGCCTTGGCGCGTTCCATCACGGTGCTCATGAGCGAGACCGGCCTCGATATTTGGATCCTCAACACGGCGGCTGGCGCCTTGACCGATTTGGCGGCCTTCATCTTCGCCCCGCTCGCATTCCTCCTCTACGTTGGGCTGTCCTTCCTCATCCCGTCCTCGTCTGGCATGGCGACGGTCTCCATGCCGATCATGGGGCCGCTGGCAGCACATCTGGGATTCTCGCCCGACGTGATGATCATGATCTTCTCGGCAGGCAACGGACTCGTGAACCTCATCACGCCGACCTGCGGGGCTATCATGGGCGGCCTGGCGATGGCGAAGATCGAATACACCACATGGGTGAAGTTCTCGCTGAAGCTGATAATTCTCCTTGGCGTGGTCTGCGCGGTGATACTGACAACAGCGATGATGTTTATTCCATATACACCAGCATAGGGTTGCGCTGTTTTGCCAAACAGGAAAGCCGGCTTTCTGCCATCAGAAGGTCGGCTTTTTATTTCGCCCGTGTTCAGGTAAAATCGCGGCGAGCAAAGTTGGTGAAAGGGGAGGAAGGGCCTCCTTTATCGAGAAGAACGGATGATGATATGGATACGCGTGCCAAGCTTGAAGCAGTAGTCAGCGCGGCGGTACAAAGCGCCGTCAATGATCAGGCGCTTTCGCTCGAAACGGTGCCCGAGGCGGCTCTCGAACGCCCTCGCGAGGCGGCACACGGCGATTGGGCCTCCACTATTGCGATGCGCTGCGCGAAGCAAGCCCATATGAAATCTCTTGACATCGCGCAGATCATCATCGACCATCTTCCCGACAATGAGGTGATTTCAACGGTAGAGATTGCCGGTCCGGGATTCATCAATTTCCGCCTTTCCGACCATGTGCTGCAAGATGTGATAAGGGCTGTGCGCAACGAACAGGGCGACTATGGCAAGGGAAGCGTTGAAGGTCCGCATAATGTGAACCTTGAATACGTTTCCGCAAACCCCACCGGCCCCATGCACGTTGGGCATGGCCGGTGGGCGGCGCTCGGTGATGCGATGGCACGCGTCATGCGCCATGCAGGCTATGAGGTCTATGAAGAGTTTTATGTGAACGACCATGGCGTACAGATGGACATCTTCGGGCACTCCGTTTCCATTCGCTATATGCAGCTTTTGGGGCATGATGTTGAGCTTCCGGAAAATTCCTACGGTGGAAGCTATGTGATCGATATCGCGCAGGGCATTCTCGATCGTGACGGGAGAAAATGGGAAGGTCTCACGGAAGAAGAGCGGACGGAGGCTTTTCGCGAGATTGCCTACGAAGATATGCTCAACCTCATGAAGAGCACGCTCGCCGGCTTCGGCACCACGTTTGATTGCTGGTTCTCCGAACGCAGCCTCTATGTTGCTGACGAAAGCGGGAAGAGCCCCGTTGACCGTGCGCTTGAGGCGATGGATGAAAAGGGCTATATCTTCGAGGAAGAAGGGGCAACATGGTTCCGTTCGACTGCCTTCGGCGATGATAAGAATCGCGTGCTCATCAAAGAAAACGGTGAATATACCTATTTCATGAGCGACGTTGCCTATCACTACGACAAACTGCGCCGCGGATTCAACCATCTGATCGACATCTGGGGAGCAGATCACCATGGCTACATTCGGCGTTGCGAGGCAATGATGGAGGCGTGGGGCTATCCGGGAGCGCTGGAGGTCGTTCTCGGGCAGCTGGTGAACCTTTTCCGCGATGGCGAGGCGGTGCGCATGTCGAAGCGCACGGGGGAGATGGTCACTTTTTCCGAGCTCATTGACGAGGTCGGAGTGGACGCGACTCGCTATCTGATGCTCTCGCGTTCCTCAGATCAGCCGATCGATTTCGATATCGAAGTTGCGAAGAAGCGCGACAATTCGAATCCCGTTTACTACGTGCAATATGCGCATGCCCGTATCTGCTCGATCCTGCGTAAGGCGGCGGGCGTAGCGGATGCAAGCGCGCTTGATGCCCATGAGATAGATATGGATGAGCTTGCGCGCGATGTGATCGGCGAGAAGGTGGACCTTTCGCCTCTGACCGAAGAGGCCGAGCTGGCCCTTATGCGCAAGATGGACGAGTTCTCCGCGCTCATCGCGCTCGCTGCACGCGACCGTGCGCCGTTCCGTTTGACGCATTACGCGCAGGACTTGGCGGCTGGCTTCCACCAGTTCTACACCACCTGCCATGTGCTCGGCGTGGAAGAGGGTCTTCAGAAGGCGCGCCTTGCGCTCGTCGACGCGTGCCGTATCGTCTTGGCGCTCACTTTGAGTCTGCTCGGCGTGAGCGCTCCTTCGCGGATGTAGCCCAAGAGCCTCATAGCATGCTTCGCATCAATACGCCTTGCTGATATTCAGCATGTGCTTTGTAGCGTGCGCCTAGATTTGGTCTTCGAGGTCCATGCGCATCAAATAAACATTGTTGCGCATATGGGTGGCGGCGTTGCGCGATAGTTCGCCTTCCTCGTACATCTCTTGGATATGCTCGAGTTCGCGGTTCAAGCCAAAGCGGCGAACCTCGTTGATGTTTGCGCCCTCGCGTCCGAGCACGCGTGTCATGCTGGGCGATTGTTGAAGCATCGATTGGCGCAGCCGCTGGTATTCGACAAGCAGCTCGCTGGCGATTTCCGTTGGGACGCGTGAGGCAGCCACCTCAAGGCGAAGTCTGTCGATTGCCACCTCGGTCGTTGCGAGCTGGATTCGGCGGATCTGCTCAGTGGTATTAGCTGAATCGATGTCGTAAAGTTCGCGATAGATTGTCTGGGCACCACGACGTAGCGAGCCAACGATGCGGGTAATGATGCTCCTTGCCGAGGAAAGCCCTTCTTCGTTGCGTTTGAGAAGACGCTTCACGCGATCGAGGCGTTCAAGATATTGATCAGCCGCGCGCGATGTCACCTCGTTTGCCGTAAGCATCTGGAGGCATTTCTCGCGCTCCCATTCCAAAACGCGCAGTCTGAGCTCTACCGATGGCTCGTCTTCGATGTCGTTTCGTTCCTTGATGCGCTCGAGGCGAGCGTTGTATGAGCGAATGACCTCCTGTGTTTCGCGGCGGTTTTCGGCAGTTTGATGTGCCGTAAGATCTTCGACGACCATGCGGATGATCTCCATGCTTACGGCGACCTCATGATTTTTCTCATCGATCGTCGATTGCTTGTCTTTCTGCCGCGGCACGAGGAGGGGAATGACGAAATTCGAGATGAGCAATGTGCAGAGAATAACGCCGCATGCTAAGAAGATGATGAGGTCGCGCTGGGGGAAATACATGAGGGGAGTATAGGAGCGAAAGATCGGGATCGTGAAAAGTATCGAGAGCGTGACGGTTCCTTTTGCACCGGAGAGTGCGGTGACAAGGGAGAGCTTCGCGTCGGTTTTGGTGAAAGGCCTCTTCTCGGAATGTTTTGCGCGATAGGCATCCATGACGAGCACCCAAACGAAGCGCAGGCCGAGAAGAATCGCGGTGATGAGGAGGATATAAAGGATCAAGAGCCAGTTGCTGATCGTCACATCGTCCCATGTGTCGCGCATTGCGCCAGGCAGCTGGGTTCCCAAAAGCACGAACACGATGCCGTTGAGCGCAAAGGTGAGCGTGCGCCACACGCTCGATGAAACGATGTTCATTCTCGAAATGGAGGGACCGATAAGATGCGGTTGCACCACATGGATGAGCCCGGCTGTCACGACGGCGATGATGCCGCTCACATGGCAGGTATCGGATACCAGATAGATGATCAGCGGGGTGAAAAGATCGAGCAGTACGTGGAAGGTGGTATTTTCGATGCCGATATCGCGGACTTTGCGTCCGATCCAGCTGAGCGCGATGCCAAGCACCGCACCGAAAAGCAAGCCGCCAAAGAATTCGACGAAAAACTCGAACGTGGCATCGAGGAGGGAGAAGGCGCCGGTGGTTGCCGCAGCGAGCGCGAATTGGAAGGAAACGATGCCCGAAGCGTCGTTAATGAGATATTCGCCTTTGAGGAGGTTCTTCTGGCGATCGGGGATGTTGATCTCACTCGATAGGGATGCCACCGTTACAGCGTCTGTCGGACCAAGCGCTGCACCAAGGGCAAAAGCGGCAGCGAGGGGAATAGAGGGAATGATCCAATGAACCGTAAAGCCGATGGCAAGCGCGGTGACGATGACAAGTCCGACAGCGAGCGAAATGATAGGGCGAATCTCGTGCCACAGCGAGCGTTTGTCGGCAGTTTTCGCTTCATCGTAGAGGATGGGCGCAATGAAGATAACGAGGAAGATTTCTGGATCGAGATCAATGTTGACCGATCCGGAGGCAAGCAGGGCAATGAGGACCCCGAGCGCAATTTGAATGAGAGGGAGGGAGACTTTTGGGACCACTTGATCGATGACGGAGGATATGAGAACCGCCGCAAGAAGCAAGAGGGCAAGGGTGAGTATGTCCAAAAATTCCCTCTTTCTCGTTCGCGGCGGACAGGTACGATTCGTCATCCAAGTGCTTCTATGGTAGCAAATAATGCCCCTTCTTAAGCTGGAAAGAGGGAAGAGAAAGGCGAAAGCCCAAGTGTGAAGCGATGGGCGTCGATGGACGTCGAACGGTTCTGGAGTGATTCTGCCTATCCGTTTTCTGAAGACTCCTTGCGTCGAATTGTGAGAAACCCTATACTTTCACCTTGCGCTTTGGTGGCTGTAGTTCAGTTGGCTAGAACGCCAGATTGTGGCTCTGGAGGTCGTCGGTTCGAGTCCGATTAGCCACCCCAGTGCGCTTTTGCCGCTTGCGTCGGTTGTGGGCATCGCCTACAATGACAAGCGCTCTTTAATGGTGTGCGCCATTAGCTTAGTTGGTAGAGCAGGGGACTCTTAATCCCAAGGTCGAAGGTTCGAGTCCTTCATGGCGCACCATCTTTATTGCGCTGTTCTTCCGAACAGCGCGGTT
>CANQTB010000135.1 GCA_947626665.1 uncultured Eggerthellaceae bacterium | reverse complement strand
CGACCGAATAGTCATACGAGAGCACGGCGGACCATTCATGTACAACACCGTCGATCTCTACGTCGCCCGCAAACGAGCACGATTCCCGCACCTTCGTCGTTCCGTCGGCGGCATACGTGGTATATTCCGTTGGATCCTCGGGCAGCGTAATCGAAGCGGCATCGACATCGACCCCTGCGGCCTCCAGCGTTTTTTCGACGATGTTTTCTGATTGAATGGCATCGGCGAAGCTGAGCGAGCCATAACCAAGCGAGGTCGTTGAGGTGGAATAGCCCACTTGGATGGCCTTACCTTCGGCATCAAGTCCCAAATAAACCGTCGGATTGCCTGTCCGCGCATCCACCGGCTCGTCAGTGAGCGAGAGGCGCACCTCCGTCTTAATAGGATCGGCATCGTCGGTGATCTCGCGCAAAGACGACACCTCCGCGCCACGGCCGACCTTCGCGATGGCCTCGTCTTGCGTGAGGCCGAGCAACTCGGAGAGATTGGGAACTGTTGTCGTTGGGGTGGATTGCGAGGCGGCGTCTCCCGCATTGTCATCATAGATCGCACCAACGTCCTGCTCTTGCGTTTGCTGTGTCGCCTGCTCGGTAGCCGTTTGCTGCGCCTCATCGAAAAGCTGCATGACCAGATATGCGCCCACGGCGGCTAGTGCGATAAGAAGGACTATCACCACAATGAGAATACGATGCATCCGCCGCGATTTGCGCATGTAGGCGGGAATTTCCTCTTTCGTCGTTTCTCCATCTGGGCGTCCATCGGAAAACGCATCATCATCTGAGGAAGTTTTGAGCAAAGTGGCAGGTACGCTTTGGCCCGAAGATTGGCGGGCGGCGAGATAAGCTTGAAAGCCTCCTGTTTCCTGGGTCTGCCAGCCAGACGACGAATCGCCAAAAACCGCAGTTTTCTCCTCGGGATCGATGATCTCGTCCGGCTCGACGTAAAGCTCTTCCTCGCCAATCGGATCGCCCGAATCGTCATCGAAGTCCTCCACGAAAGGGTCGGCTACATCGAGCGAATCCGTTTGTTCGTCAAGAGCCCTGCGGCCCGCGTAGCTGAGGTGTTCTTCTCCTCGGGATCTGCTTCGTTTCTCGTGCGACATTTTTGTTCCTTTGGATGGGGGATATACGTTTTGCTTCGAAGGCCTATGATATCGTGTTTTAACTTTTATGCCTGATGGAAAACAAACCAATACACCGTGAACGCAACGATCGCAACGAAAGCGATCACGATGATGACCTTTTGCATCGTCGACATCTTCGTCGTCTTCAGATCGTCGAGCGTCGTTTCGTGGTAATCGTCTTTCTTCGCTTGAGGCGCCGTCTTTTTCTGCGGCTTCTCGGGTTGCGGTGCGGAAGCCTCGTCTTCGATGGCCTCATCCTCAAGGGCCTCATCCTCGACAGCCTCATCCTCAAGGGCCTCTTCCACATCCTCGTAGCCCGATTCCACAGGAAGTTCAGACGCCGGTTCAACTTCGCTTGCCGCATCTTCGGAAGCTGCAGAGGGCCGATCCTCATAGGCGAGGGCCTCCTCAACATCCTCGTAACCCGTTTCCTCGGGAAGGCTCTCTTCGGCCGGCTCGGAAGAAGACGCTCCCGCATAGATGACGACGTCATCATCTTCCGGCGTTACCGTGATATGTTGAAATTTCTTCTCCGCTGCCACGACGACCTCTTTTCGTATCTGCCCCCTATTATAGCGATACCGGGCAAAACGTCGCCAGCCCCCACACCTTTAACAAAGAGCCTCAAGCAAAAGTCCTAGCAGACGCTTTTGCCCGCTAGGACTTTCTGAAAAACATCTCTTTCACACGACGGTTAGTCGCTGGCTCCGCTTAAAGCCGGTGTTCCGACGTTTCTGCCCGTGTTCGAAAGATCGAAGTTTGTAAGCAGAAGCTCGGCATCGCGGGCAATGGAGTCGCGCTTGCGGCGCTCGGGGATAATGCCCGAACCCTCTTCGAACACAAGCTCGCCGTCGGCAACTTTCACTTCCACCACCGAGCCGCTCACCCAGCGCCCTTCAAGGATCTGCTCGGAAAGCGGATCTTCCAGCATGCGCTGGATGGCTCGACGCAGCGGACGTGCGCCGAAGGTGGTGTCGGTGCCCTCTTTCGCGATGAGCTCGACCGCCTCGGGGCTGAGGTTGATCGTCATGTTCTGGGCGATCATGCGGTCGCGCAGGTCGGAGACCATAAGCTCGACGATCTGGGCGATCTGCTCCTTCGTGAGCGTCTTGAAGACGATGATCTCATCGATGCGGTTCAAGAACTCGGGACGGAAGAGCTTTTTCATCTCGCTCATCACGCGATCATGGATCTCTTTGTCGGAAAGCCCGCCGCTCTCGGTAGCCGTCGTGAAACCAAGCGGCGTCGTTTGGGCGATCTCGCGGGCGCCGACATTGCTCGTCATGATGATGACCGTGTTGCGGAAATCCACCGTGCGACCTTGGGCATCGGTGAGGCGTCCCTCTTCGAGGATCTGCAGGAGGATGTTGAACACATCCGGATGCGCCTTCTCGATCTCGTCGAAGAGCACGACCGAATATGGGCGCTGGCGAACCGCCTTCGTGAGCTGACCGCCCTCATCGAAGCCGACATAGCCGGGCGGCGAGCCGATGAGCCGCGAGACCGTGTGCTTTTCCATGTATTCCGACATGTCGAAGGAAAGCAGCGCGTCTTCGGAATTGAAGAGGAATTCCGCGAGCGCCTTGGAAAGTTCGGTCTTGCCGACGCCGGAAGGCCCTAAGAAGATGAACGAACCCGCCGGACGCTTCGGATCCTTCAACCCAGAGCGCGAACGACGAATCGCCTTCGATAGTGCGGTCACGGCCTCATCTTGGCCGATGACGCGCTCGTGCAAGACGCTCTCCATGCGCAGAAGCTTCTCGGTTTCCGCCTCCGTCAGGTTCGAAACCGGTACGCCGGTCGACATCGAGATGACGTCGGCGATATCGGCGAGCGTCACCTCTTGGACCGTCTTTGAGGTGTCTTCCTCCCATTTCTTCTCGGCCTCTTCGCGCTTCACTTTCAGCTGAGCCTCTTCGTCACGCAACTGCGCGGCACGCTCGAAATCCTGCTCGCCGATGGCGGCGTCCTTCTCGCCCCGCACGCGACGTAGCTCGTCATCAAGCTCGCGCAATTCCTTCGGCAGCGTCATGTTGCGAATGCGCATACGAGCCCCCGCTTCGTCGAGGACGTCGATCGCCTTGTCGGGAAGGAAGCGGTCCTGGATGTAGCGGTCGGAAAGCTGCACCGCCGCTTGAATTGCCTCGTCGGAGAACCGCACCTGATGATGCGCCTCGTATTTGTCGCGAAGCCCTTCGAGGATGCGCACCGTCTGCTCCTCGTTCGGCTCGTTGATGAAGAGCGGCTGGAAGCGGCGTTCAAGCGCCGTGTCCTTCTCGAGGTGCTTGCGATACTCTTCGCTCGTCGTCGCGCCGATGATCTGGATCTCGCCCCGTGAAAGCGGTGGTTTGAGGATTGCGGCAGCGTCGATGGAGCCTTCGGCCGAGCCGGCGCCAATGATCGTATGGATCTCATCGATGAACAGAAGCACGTCTTTCGCGTCCTGCACCTCTTTGATGACCTTCTTAAGGCGTTCCTCGAATTCGCCACGATACTTGCTTCCCGCGACGAGGCCGGAGACGTCCAGCGTGATCAAGCGCTTGTTGCGCAAAATGTCGGGAACCTGATTCGCGACAATGAGCTGCGCAAGACCTTCGGCGATGGCGGTCTTGCCGACGCCCGGTTCACCGAGAATCAGCGGATTGTTCTTCTGGCGGCGCGAGAGGATCTGCATGACGCGCTCGATTTCGGCAGCGCGTCCGATCACCGGATCGAGCTTGCCGTCACGGGCCTTTTTCGTGAGATCGGTGCCGAATTCCTTGAGCATCGAATCAGGGCCGCCGCCAAGCGGATCGAAGGCGTTGCGTCCGGCATAGACCGGGCTTTGGCCCACAAGGTCGTTCAAAGCACTGCGAACGTCATCGCCGGACACATGAAGTTTCTCGAGCACCTCAAGCGCGGTACCCTCTCCTTCACGCACGATGCCGAGGAGCAGATGCTCGGTGGAGATGTAGGATTGGCCCATTTGCATCGCCTCGCGCAGGGAATTCTCCAAAACACGCTTGACGCGCGGCGTGAACGACAGATGGCCGGAGACATCGGCATCCTCATCGATCGTCGCAATCTGACGGATCGCCTGAACGACGCTATCGTAAGTCACATTGAGACGTGCGAGCGCCTGAGCGGCAAGGCCGTCCTTTTCTTGAATGAGTCCTAACAGGATATGCTCAGTGCCCACATACGGCTGATGCAGAGTTCGCGCCTCGTCCTGTGCGAGCACCAACACCTTGCGGGCCTTGTCAGTGAATTTCTCGAATGACATGCTTGTCTCGTTTCTCTTAGGCTGCTATGATCGCGCCTATATTAGCACTCTTCCGGCAAGAGTGCCAAACTTGCAGAACACGTTCACATTTTACATTCCGCGGAAGAATTCTTCGAAGTTCACATCGAGACCATGAATTATTCGCATAAGCGTGTCGATTCCAAAATTCCGGTTTCCTTTTTCAATATCCGCCAGATAGCTTCGATTGATCGAGCACATAAGGGCAAACCGTGACTGCGTCAAGCCGCGCTCATTTCTCAGCTCTTTGATACGCAACCCGATTTTGTTTCTGATAGTAGACTTTTCCATAGGCAAAGCCTAAAATCACCCATATCTTTAGCTGTATGCTATAAGAAACATTTCTCAGTTTTTTGAATTATGCCGTGGCATTATTTGCTGAAAGGAGCACGGGTCTTTCCATGAGCTATTGTTCGCAATGCGGCAACGAGCTGCCAAATGACGCTAAATATTGTCCTGAATGCGGAAGCCCCGCAGTTCGCACGACCGTTTCAGCCCAAAAGAAAGCCCAACCACGCACGGCCCAACTTCAAGCGCAATCGGCAGGAAACCAAAAACCTACGGTCAAAGACGATGTGGGATCGAAAGTGCTAACCGGTTTAAATATCGCACTCATGGTCATATTGTTCCTGCCATGGCTACACTTAGACATAGGAATATGGGCGCAATCGTATAATCTGCTTGCATTTTCTACTTTCCTCTTTGATTTCAATAACACCCTTTCCTCAACATGG
>CANQTB010000134.1 GCA_947626665.1 uncultured Eggerthellaceae bacterium | reverse complement strand
GCTCGTACACCCAGAAAACTAAGCAGTTTGGATCTATCTTTTCTCGCATCATAAGATATTTGAAAAATGATGATGAGCTGATTGCTAGACCACCTTTTCCTCTAGAGATTGAAACCCTCTTTGAGAGGGCCGACAGAACCTGTTAGAAAGCTCCCGTAGATAAAAGATCCTTAAACCTCCAGGCCGAGGTCGAAGTACGGCAAAGGCTTAGACACAATACCGTTTAGCGCAAATTCGTCGTCTAGATCGATCTCCTCGGAACAAGGAAGAATTTTACGTTGGGAAGTGTAATCACCAAGCCTTCTTATAGATTGGCCTTGCGTTTTCTCGGATGGCCTGACGAAGCGATTGAAGCGTCGTGCCGTCAGTCATGAGAAGCGCTTTAAGCAAAAACCCACTGATTTCGTCCTAATAGGCCGGGCTTTCTGTGACACCATTCTTCCGCAGTAGCTTGATGTAACCCCTCGTTCAATTTTTTACTTTGACCAGCCCTTTCAGGGCTAAAATTTTGTCAATTTCTATGTACTATTATGGTGTGTTATTGCGTGGTATATGGTATAATACGGGGATACGGAGAGAAAGGCGGCATGGATGTTTCTCAAGCAGATCCCCCAGGCCAACGGCCGGGTCAAGCTCGCGGTCTACGAGAGCTACCGCGACGGCAGGCGCACCCGCCAGCGTACGGTGCGCCCCCTGGGATACCTCGACGAGCTCGAGCGCGAGCACACTGACCCCATAGCCTGGGGCAAGTCGATAGCCGAGGAGATGACGCGTGAGAAGAAGGCCGCCGAGGCCGCAGTCGACATAACCATCCACCCCATGCAAAAGATCGACAAAAGAGCCGACAACGAGAAGAACATCGGGTGCGCCATAGCCCTTTTCCAGTACGCGGCACTCGGCGTGGGAAACGCGCTTAGAAGCGCATCCCGCTCATCGAAGGCCGTATACAGCCTAGACGCCGTCATGCGGCTGCTCGTGATCGAGCGCATCGTCGACCCGGGCTCCAAGCGAAGCGCTTGGAACAACAGGGGCCGGTATTTTTTCAGAAGCGCGTTCTCCGACGACGACGTGTACCGGGCACTTGATGGCATCGCGGGCGCACGCGATATCGTAGTATCGGCCATGAACCGGGCCATCGCCGCGGCGAACATACGGGATGTGGGCTGTGTCTTCTACGACGTGACCAACTACTACTTCGAGATAGACGAAGAGGATGATCTACGCAGAAAGGGCGTCTCCAAGGAGCACCGAAGCTCCCCCATCGTCCAGATGGGGCTTTTGCAGGACGGAGGCGGCATCCCCATCGCCTATCGCACCTTTCCCGGAAACACCTCAGACGCAACGACGATGATGCCGGTGCTTTCCGCCTTAAAGCGCGACTACGGCCTTGGGCGGGTGGTGTGCGTGGCGGACAAGGGGCTGAACTGCTCGGCCAACATCGCGGCGGCCGTGGCGAGAGGCGACGGGTTCGTCTTTTCCCAGTCGGTGCGGGGCACCAAATCCGATGCCGCACTCAAGGCCTGGGTGCTATCCGAGGAGGGCTACAAATACAAGGAAGAGCACGGCTATAGATTCAAGTCCAAGTCGATGCAGGGGTTTAAGACCGTCCACCTTAAAGCGGAAGATACCGCATCCGGCGAGAGGAAAGACGAGCGGGTCGACGTCAGGTACGTGGCCTTCTGGTCGGAGAAGTACGAAAAGCGCGCCCGCCGCGAGAGGGAAAAGGCAATCGAGAAGGCACGCTCCCTCATCGCAAACCCGGGCGCCTACACCCGGGCCACGAGCTTTGGTGCCGCCCAGTACGTCAAAAACCTCCACTTCGACAGAAAGACCGGCGAGATCGTCGACGGGCACAAGCTTAAACTCGATGAGGAGGCCATCGCCGAGGCCGAGCGCTACGACGGCTACTACCTCATCGTCACCTCCGAGACAGGCTGGGACGCCGGGCGCATCATCGACACCTACCGGGAGCTTTGGCGCATAGAGGAGTCATTCAAGGTCACCAAGTCCGAGCTTCGAACACGCCCGGTCTACGTGTGGACGCCGGCCCACATAGAGGCGCACTTCCTCACCTGCTATATCGCCCTTGTGATACTTCGCCTCTTGCAGCTTGCAACCGGCCTTTCGCCCTCTGCGATACGCGGGGAGATAGCGGCCATGAACTGCACCAACGTCGATGCCAACTGGTGGGTATGCGGCCACCGCACCGATAAGTCGGACCTACTCGCAGAGACATTCGGCTTGGAAGAGCTCAAACTCAAGAACCTGCGCACCCTAGATGCGAAAAAAATTTTGGCGAAAGCCGCAAAAGGCGAAATACCACACGCAAAATAATCATCGGAATCGGGCTGTATCCGCAGGCCAGGTGCCCCTTTTCCTAAAATTTACTGCGGAAAAAAGGCTATGACGCAGACATCGACCTACTCAAGCACCTTGGAGTTTGACAAAATGGAAACGCTAACCTTCTGCTAGTTGCTGGGTATCTTTTTTGGCCACCATATCTGGAAGATTTGGCGGGAGTAATTCCACTTTTCCGCAGTAGCTTGATGTGACCCACAATTTATTTTTTTGCTTTGACCAGCCCTTTCCGGGCTAAAATTTTGTCAATTCCGATGTATTATTACGGTATGGTATTGCGTGGTATATGGTATAATACGGGGATACGGAGTGAAAGGCGGCATGGATGTTTCTCAAACAGATCCCCCAGGCCAACGGCCGGGTCAAGCTCGCGGTCTACGAGAGCTACCGCGACGGCAGGCGCACCCGCCAGCGTACGGTGCGCCCCCTGGGATACCTCGACGAGCTCGAGCGCGAGCACACTGACCCCATAGCCTGGGGCAAGTCGATAGCCGAGGAGATGACGCGTGAGAAGAAGGCCGCCGAGGCCGCAGTCGACATAACCATCCACCCCATGCAAAAGATCGACAAAAGAGCCGACAACGAGAAGAACATCGGGTGCGCCATAGCCCTTTTCCAGTACGCGGCACTCGGCGTGGGAAACGCGCTTAGAAGCGCATCCCGCTCATCGAAGGCCGTATACAGCCTAGACGCCGTCATGCGGCTGCTCGTGATCGAGCGCATCGTCGACCCGGGCTCCAAGCGAAGCGCTTGGAACAACAGGGGCCGGTATTTTTTCAGAAGCGCGTTCTCCGACGACGACGTGTACCGGGCACTTGATGGCATCGCGGGCGCACGCGATATCGTAGTATCGGCCATGAACCGGGCCATCGCCGCGGCGAACATACGGGATGTGGGCTGTGTCTTCTACGACGTGACCAACTACTACTTCGAGATAGACGAAGAGGATGATCTACGCAGAAAGGGCGTCTCCAAGGAGCACCGAAGCTCCCCCATCGTCCAGATGGGGCTTTTGCAGGACGGAGGCGGCATCCCCATCGCCTATCGCACCTTTCCCGGAAACACCTCAGACGCAACGACGATGATGCCGGTGCTTTCCGCCTTAAAGCGCGACTACGGCCTTGGGCGGGTGGTGTGCGTGGCGGACAAGGGGCTGAACTGCTCGGCCAACATCGCGGCGGCCGTGGCGAGAGGCGACGGGTTCGTCTTTTCCCAGTCGGTGCGGGGCACCAAATCCGATGCCGCACTCAAGGCCTGGGTGCTATCCGAGGAGGGCTACAAATACAAGGAAGAGCACGGCTATAGATTCAAGTCCAAGTCGATGCAGGGGTTTAAGACCGTCCACCTTAAAGCGGAAGATACCGCATCCGGCGAGAGGAAAGACGAGCGGGTCGACGTCAGGTACGTGGCCTTCTGGTCGGAGAAGTACGAAAAGCGCGCCCGCCGCGAGAGGGAAAAGGCAATCGAGAAGGCACGCTCCCTCATCGCAAACCCGGGCGCCTACACCCGGGCCACGAGCTTTGGTGCCGCCCAGTACGTCAAAAACCTCCACTTCGACAGAAAGACCGGCGAGATCGTCGACGGGCACAAGCTTAAACTCGATGAGGAGGCCATCGCCGAGGCCGAGCGCTACGACGGCTACTACCTCATCGTCACCTCCGAGACAGGCTGGGACGCCGGGCGCATCATCGACACCTACCGGGAGCTTTGGCGCATAGAGGAGTCATTCAAGGTCACCAAGTCCGAGCTTCGAACACGCCCGGTCTACGTGTGGACGCCGGCCCACATAGAGGCGCACTTCCTCACCTGCTATATCGCCCTTGTGATACTTCGCCTCTTGCAGCTTGCAACCGGCCTTTCGCCCTCTGCGATACGCGGGGAGATAGCGGCCATGAACTGCACCAACGTCGATGCCAACTGGTGGGTATGCGGCCACCGCACCGATAAGTCGGACCTACTCGCAGAGACATTCGGCTTGGAAGAGCTCAAACTCAAGAACCTGCGCACCCTAGATGCGAAAAAAATTTTGGCGAAAGCCGCAAAAGGAGAAATACCACACGCAAAATGATCATCGGAATCGGGCCATATCCGCAGGCCAGGTGCCCCTTTTTCTAAAATTTACTGCGGAAAAAAGGTTGAGTATGCTCATCAATGCGAGAAATCGTCTTGGACTCTTTGCCTTTTACATAAGCTTCGTAAGAGTGTATGAGCCCACGAGCTTTATCGTCAATGCGGGTGCCACAAAATGGACAAGTGTCGTCTTCTATGAGATCGAGGCCTCTCTCAATGAAACTCATTTTTTTGCTGAACTGCGGCTATGAATTCATCCGAAAACTTGTCTCTAGTGTAAGATTGTGTCAGCAAGACCGAGATATCATCAAGCTTTAAAGAAAAGTCCTCAAAAGTAAGGCCCGATAAAGGGGGTAAGTTATCGGGAAAATCTCGTAAAGCCTCAAATTCTTCGAATTTGTTAGCATAATTACAAGGAGATGAATCCATGGTGAGAATATTTTGAGTGGTGAGTTCGCCGTAAGTTTTGATCCTTTTTAATCCGAATTCCGCAAGCGTATTACGCGCTTCGGCAACAGCCTCGTCTATCGCCTCACGTTTTTCCTGTCCCTGCTTTGTTAAAAGCTCTAATTGCCGTCTTTTATCCGATAAGTCAATGTTCTCCTTGCCTAGTATGTATCCAGTGAACATATCATCGTTCGGTGCATAATGAAGCGCTCCAAGGTTATCGCGAATATAGTCGCTATTAAAGACATGAAAAATATATTCAGTATTGTTTGTTATGACTGGAGGTTTGTCTTGCTTCATCGTTATAT
>CANQTB010000133.1 GCA_947626665.1 uncultured Eggerthellaceae bacterium | reverse complement strand
GCCGATATCGTGATCAACACGACGCCGCTCGGTATGAAGGAGGGCGATAGCGCGCCATTCGATGTGGCGCTCTTCTCGGCACGCCAGACCGCCTTCGACGTTGTTTACGGACATGGGGAAACGGCATTTGCGGCGGGCGCCCATGCGGCGGGCGCCCGTTTCCTCAACGGCGAGGGAATGCTCGTCGGCCAAGCGATCTGCACAGTTCAGATCGTGTGCGATATCAAGGGGATCGAAATTCCGCTTTCATGGGACGAGATGTTTTATCTCATGGCCGCTGCCGCCGACTTTCACGATCTCATCGATTAAACGTTCTGCGCTACAATAGCGGCGTGATGTTTCGTTTCCGAAGGGGAAGTTGTATCCATGCATTATATCAGCGCAGGGGAAAGCCACGGCCAAAGCCTTACCGCCATCGTATATGGCGTGCCTGCAGGTCTTGCGGTTTCGGAAGACCAGATCAATTCCGATCTTGCACGGCGTCAGTCGGGCTATGGGCGCGGCGGTCGCCAGAAAATCGAAACCGACCGCGTGCACGTAACATCGGGCCTGCGGTTCGGCAAGACCATTGGCTCGCCGATCGCGCTTACCATCGAAAATAAAGATTGGAAGAACTGGACGGAGCGGATGGCGCCCTTTGGCGAGGAGCCGGAGGAGCTTGTCCGTGAGGTCACCCCGCGCCCTGGCCATGCCGATTTGGTGGGTGCCTTGAAAACCAACACCGACGATTGCCGCAATATCCTCGAGCGCTCGAGCGCCCGCGAAACGGCAGCGCGCGTCGCTGCGGCGGGCATCGCCCGAGAGTTTCTCGCCGATGTGGGGGTGGAGGTATTCTCCTATGTGACGTCGATCGGCGGCGTTGCCTTGGAGGAGGATGATCCGATGAAGGCCGCGCCTGATTACAAGCCGCTCGAGATCGAGCTTTCGCCGGTGCGCTGCCCCGATGCCGAAACGAGCGAAAAGATGATGGCGGCGATCGATGAGGCGCGCAAGGAAGGCGAGAGCCTTGGCGGGACCTTTCGCGTGGTGGCGAACGGGCTTGTCGCAGGATTGGGAAGCTATGCGACGCCGCGCGATCGGCTCACCTCGCGCATCGGTGCGAACCTCTTTTCCATTCCCGCTATCAAGGGCGTGGAGTTCGGCCTCGGATTCGAGGCGGCGAAACGTTTCGGTTCGGCAGTGCATGATCCGATAACGGTGAACAAGCGCCGCGGGTTCCTGCGTACATCGAACAATGCCGGCGGGCTGGAGGGCGGCATGACCAACGGCATGCCCCTCATCGTGACGGCGGCGATGAAGCCGATTCCCACCTTGATGAACCCGCTCGCAACGGTGAACCTTGAAACGCTCGAGCCGGCGGAGGCCTCCAAGGAGCGCAGCGATGTGTGCGCGGTGCCTGCGGCGGCCGTCGTTGCCGAGGCCGAGGTGGCGTTCGCATTGGCTGATGCGTATCTTGAAATGTTCGGGAATGCGAATATGCACGACATCAAGGCTGCGATCAAAGCGTATCGCCAGCGCCTTCGCACGGCCTCCCGTTAACGGATGGAGGAGGTTTGAGATGGAATTGGATAAACCTTCATTGAACCTAACGCGAAATGATGGGACATACATGCTCACGAGGCCCGTTTTCTTCGTCGGATTCATGGGCTCGGGCAAAACGAGCCTCGCGCGCCGCCTCGCGCGCAGCTATGGCGTCGCTTCGGTGGATGCCGACACCTATCTTGAGCGCCGTGAAGGACGCAAGATCAAAGAGATCTTCGCAAGCGACGGCGAAGAGGCCTTTCGCGATGTGGAAACCGCCGTGTTGCGGGAGCTCGCCACCGGCGATCCGCACCTCATCTCGTGCGGGGGAGGAGTTATCGGGCGCGAGGAGAATCGCGAGATCTTGAAACAACAGGGCTACGTTGTCTATTTGGAAGTGACGGCCGATGAGGCGGCTGCGCGCATTCGCTCAACATCAACGCGACCGCTGTTCCAAAACATGGAGCAAGCGCGTCTTTTGAATGAAAAACGAAAGCCACTTTACGAGGAAGTTGCCGATGTGCACGTGCAAGCGCGTGACAAATCGGTTTCTGCCCTTGCCCATGAAGTGGCTTCTCTTCTGATAGAGGAAGGGGTTTTATGCCAGCGACCAAGGTAGTCGTCTCCATTCCCGACGAGGCCCCCTACGATGTACGCATCGGCACGCAGGTGCTTGACGAGCTGGGAGCTTCGCTTCGTAAGATACCGCGGGCGGGCAGCGTTTCCCGTATCGTCGTCATAAGCGATAGCAACGTCGCGCCGCTCTATCTTGCGCAGGCGAAGGATAGCCTTGTGCAGCAGGGTTTTCGCGTAAGCGACATCGTTGTGCCGGCGGGCGAACCGTCGAAGTCGATCGAGGTGCTTGGGGAGATATGGGAGGCCCTTGCAACGCTGGGGCTTTCTCGCGATGGCGCAATCGTGGCGCTCGGCGGAGGAGTGATCGGCGATCTTGCCGGCTTTGCCGCCGCCACCTATATGAGGGGCATTCCCTGCATCCAGGTACCGACAACCCTGCTTGCGATGGTCGATTCCTCCGTAGGAGGGAAGACCGCCATCAATCTCGAGGCGGGAAAGAACCTTGTGGGAACCTTCACCCAGCCGGCTTTCGTGTGTGCTTCAACTGCGGTTCTATCCACGCTTCCCGAGCGCGAATGGGCATGTGGATGTGCAGAGATCGCCAAATCGGCGCTCATCGATAGCGACGAGTTCTTTTTCTGGCTTTGCGATATGGCGGAAAATCTCGCACAGCGCGAGGACCAAACCGTCACCGAGGCGATCGCGCGCTCGGTTGTGTTCAAGGCGGGGGTCGTCGCTTTCGACCAAACGGAAAGCCAAGGCATTCGAGAATGCCTCAATTATGGGCATACGCTCGGGCACGCGATCGAGCGCCTTGCCGGGTTTGGAACCTTTTCTCATGGGGCCTGCGTTGCCGAGGGCATGCGCTTTGCCGCCCGTCTTGCCGAGGACCTTGTTGGTTGTCCGTCCGAGCTGACGCGGACTCAGGACGAGTTATTGGATGTTCTCGGGCTGCCCGTCCTCGATTGGTGCGCCGAGCCCGATGAGGTGCTGGATGCGATGAAGCGCGACAAGAAGGTGCGCGCGGGGAAGGTGCGTTTCGTTTTGCCGCGCGACGTGGGTTCGTGGGAGCTGCTGCATGTGGAGGACGAGACGATCGTAAACCAGCTGAAGGCGTGGTTTAAGGCGAAGGCCTAAGCGCGCAGCAAATAACCGCAGCGTGCCAATGGGGCGCGGCGTTTAAGGAGAGAGGCATTGACGATGAAGAAGTATCTGATCATGAACGGACCGAATCTCAATATGCTCGGCATTCGCGAGCCGGGTGTTTATGGCACGAGGACGCTTGATGATTTGGAACAGATGATGCGCGAGTATGCCAAAGAGAAGGGCGTCGGGCTTCAATGTTTCCAATCGAACCATGAGGGCGCGCTCATCGACAAGCTGCATGAGGCCCATCGAGCGGGCTTCGACGGCATCATCTACAACCCCGGAGCGCACACGCATTATTCCTACGCTCTGCGCGATGCGGTTGCGGCAATCAGCGTTCCTGTGATGGAGGTTCACCTTTCCGATATCAGCACGCGTGAAGAGTTCCGCCATATCTCGGTGATCGCTCCGGAATGCGTCGCCCAGATCAAGGGGAAGGGGTTCGACGGCTATAAGGAGGCGCTCGATGTCCTCATCGACCACGCATACTGATATGGCGGCGGCTCAAGCAGTGCAAACACACGGAGAGGAAGGCCCCCTCTCGGCGGCTCAGCTTTCCGAACGGCGCCTCGAAAAGCTGCGCGAGGGCCTTGCCGAGCGGGGAACTCGCGCGATGATGGTGCGTGGTACCTCGAACATCTTCTGGCTGACCGCCTTCAACGGCGTCTTCGACGAGGAGGACGCCCATGCGCTTATCGTTACACCGAATCAAGCGGTGCTTCACACCGATTCTCGCTATGCAACCGCCTGCAAGCTGGCTGCCGAAGGCGGCCCCATCGCCATAGACGACGAGGCTCTGAGCCATATCGAGATCGCTGCAAAGGTTTTGGCGGCGGAGGATATCGATGTGGCGGCAGATGGGGCCCTCGCGATTGAGGATACGCTCTCGATCGCGGAATACCGTCGTATCTGCAAGGTGGTAAAAAATCCCAGCGAAACGTCACAGCTCGTCGAGGGTCTGCGTGCGGTGAAAGACGACGCAGAGATTGCCTGCCTGCGCGAGGCGCAACGCATTACCGACGCGGCATTTGAATACATTAGAGGCGTCATCCGTCCGGGCATGACCGAGCGCGAGCTTGAGCGTGCGCTTGATAATCGCATGCTCGATCTGGGCGCGAGCTCGCTCGCTTTCCCGACGATTTTTGCCACGGGGGCGAACGCGGCGAAACCGCATTCGATTCCCGGCGATACGGTGCTTGAGCAAGGGCACGTGGTCGTCATCGATTTCGGTGCCCGCGCACACGGCTATTGCTCGGATATGACACGCACCGTTGCCCTCGGTGCGCCGAATCCCGAGATCCGCTGGGCATACGAAACCCTGCAGAAGGCAAATGAAACCTGTGAAGCGGCTATAAAAGTCGGCACAACGGGCAAGGAGATTCACGAGCTTGCGGAGAAAATTCTGGAGGAAGCCGGTTTTGCCCATCGCATGGGGCACGGTCTTGGGCATGGCGTAGGAATCGATATCCACGAGCAGCCGACGCTTTCCCTGCGAAACGAAAATCCGCTCGTCGCGGGAAATGTGGTGACGGTGGAACCGGGGATCTATCTTCCGGCGCAGTTCGGCATGAGGCTTGAGGATTTTGGCATCGTCACCGATGAGGGCTTTGAGGTCATCACGCAAACGAGCCACGACATGGTTATAATAGAATGACTTGGAAAGATTGACGAGGAGATACGATGGCTTCAATTTCAACAGCAGACTTCCGTAACGGCATGTGCATCGAATACAACAACAAGCTTTGCACAATCGTTGAGTTCCAGCACGTTAAGCCCGGAAAAGGCGGGGCATTCGTGCGGACGAAGCTCCGCGACATCAAAACCGGCCGTGTGGTTGACTACACCTTCAACGCGGGAACGAAGTTCGAATCGGTCCGTTTGGAAACCCGCAAGATGCAATATCTGTACAACGATGGCTCCGATTATTTCTTCATGGATAACGATACCTACGAACAGCTGGGCATTCCCGCGGACGTAGTGGGGGAA
>CANQTB010000132.1 GCA_947626665.1 uncultured Eggerthellaceae bacterium | reverse complement strand
ATGCTATCAGTGCTCTCTCGTCTGCCCGCATGGGGCGATCCGCCCCTATGTGGCAACCGACGAGGAGCTGCAAGGCTCTCCCACAAGCTATCAGACGAAGCCCGCTTCCCTGCCGCAGCTCAAAGGCATGCACTATCGCGTGCAGGTGTATCCCGAGGATTGCGTTGGCTGCGGCTCGTGCGCGCACAACTGCCCCGCGCCCGGCAAGGCATTGATCATGAGGCCGATCGATGGGCAGCTTCCCACGCAGAAGGAAAACCTCGCATTCGCGCAAAAGCATGTGACGCTCAAAGACAGCCTCGTTCCCAAAACGTCGGTGATGGGCACGCAGCTCCAACAGCCACTCCTCGAGTTCTCGGGCGCCTGCGCCGGTTGCGGAGAGACCCCCTACGTGAAGCTTCTCACGCAGCTGTTCGGCGACCGCCTCATCATGGCGAATGCCACGGGCTGCTCGTCCATCTGGGGAGCCTACATGCCCTCGATGCCCTACACCGTCAATCGCCGTGGCCACGGCCCTGCCTGGGCGAACTCGCTTTTCGAGGACAACGGGGAATTCGGATTCGGCATCGCGAATGGCGTGCGCATCAGGCGCGAAAGGCTCCTTACGCAGATCAATGAGGCGCTTGCGGTACCCGACCTCGATGCCGGCATCCGTGCGGCAATGGAGGCGTGGAAGGCCAAGGAGAGCGACCCCGACAACGCACGGGAGGAAACGGAAGCGCTTCAGAGCATGCTCGATCGTTGGGCGGCCGCACATCCCGATGCGCAAGACGCTGCCCACGTGGACGCACAAGAAACCTCCCACCCCGACGCACAAGACTCCACCTCGTTACTGCTGCACCATATACAGCGGGAATCCGCGCTGCTCACGCCGAAATCCGTCTGGGCGGTCGGCGGCGACGGCTGGGCGTACGACATCGATTTCGATGGGCTCGATGCGGTGCTCGCCAAGGGCGAAAACATCAACATCCTCGTACTCGACACCGAAGGGTATTCGAACACCGGCGGTGAGGAATCAAAGGCAACCCAGTTGGGGTCGGTTTCGGGATTCTCACTCGATGGCAAGCCGACGCCGAAGAAGAACCTCGGGCGCATGTTCATGCAATACGGCTATGTGTATGTGGCACAGGTGTGCCTCGGTGCGAACATGCAGCAGACGATCACCGCGCTGCGCGAGGCTGAGTGCTACGACGGTCCCTCGATCGTGATCGCGCTCTGCCCCTGCATCTCATGGGGCATCAAGGCGGGCATGGGCACGAGCATCGCCGAGGCGAAGCGCGCCGTGCAAGCGGGCTATTGGCCGCTTTTCCGCTTCGACCCTTCGAAGGCTGCTGCCAGTAAGGACCCCCTGATCATCGACTACCAAGCACCCAACGGCGCCATGGAGGAATTCCTCGACGGCGAGAACCGCTACGCACGGCTTGCCGCACGCCTTCCCGAACGCGCGAAGATGCTGCACTCCGAGCTCGAGAAGGAGCGCACACAGCAATACAACGAGCTCACCCGCATGCTGGAGGTCTACAAGCCGGACAAAGCAGAATAGCTAAAACCCACTGGCTAAAGATGGCGGCCCGCACCTGCATGGCCGATGCCACGGTCATGCAGAGCAAAAGCGTTGTGCCGTCATCGTGTCTGGGCATGGGGCCATCGTGCGCCCCATGTCACAAAAAAGCCCGCCGGAGCGGGCTTCAGGATTTGGTGTTAAGCGATCCTCTTTGAGACTTCCTGTTCCCTTTTGAGTCTCGCTTTTCCGGCGTCAGAGTTGTAATACGCTTCGCGCATGTGCTTTTCAGCTTCTTCAAGAGTAATATGCCTAATCCCCTTGTATTCTTCTGGAATATGATAGCGAACGCTGTGGTCTATACCCGCAGGGTTTTTATCATTCAACCAACGCTCAACTAAGCTTGTCATATCTCTCTCACCCTAACAAGATAAACTCTATTTCCAATCACATCTATTTTATCACTGATCAAGTACCTAACATATGACGACATGATAACCTCGTCGTTATCGATGTCCCCCGCTATGTGCTTGATGCTAACGCCTGTCTTGTTTTCAAGCTCAAATATTATCCTTACACGTCCAGTTCCTTCTCCAGCATTTTCTTTTGCGAACGCCATAGCCTGATCAATTTCTGTAGACCAACTTGATAGACCATACTGCGATGCCAGTTCGCCCTTTTCCAAGTCAGATAGAATCTGGTCAGCTACTTCCTTGCTAACGCCGATGCCTCGCCATGTTGTACCTTCGTATTTCGGCGAATCAACAAGGAACTATTCTATTCTTTCGGCGATTTTCCTGTGGTGCTCGGTATCCCTCGCTCTGATTCCCGCATATCCGTCACCCGTCCAATACCTGAAATCGCTGAGTATCTTTCTGGCCTTCCCCTCACCGTATCCCGTATCCTCCATGATCATGCGGAGCGGGTCGAGATATGAACCGTCTCCGATATGCGGTTCTAGGTTGTCTTTGATAAAGGATACGTCCCTGTATTCCCCGTACCCCTTTAGACGCAGCCTATCTACGAACTGCTTGCGTATACTTTCGATTCTTGCAGTTTGATTCGGGGTCAAGTAAAGCGCCTTCCTTGCATCCTTCAATTGTTCAGATACCCTATTGTATATCTTCTCGCGCCAGGGATTTCTGACGATAACGCCTTGGCTCTCCCTTACGAGTTTCTTGGCTCGCTCTGCTCCCGATAACGGGGTTTCGCTTCTGTGCCGTATAATCATCTCCTGACGGAACCTCATGATTGGTGGGCAGATGACTCCACAAGAACAGAAACAGGCAGCGAACGAGTTTGTGAAGCGGTGGCAAGCCGCCGAGGGAAACGAAGAACGTGAGTCGCGTTCCTTCTGGATCGAATTCCTCGAAGATGTCATCGGCACGACAAATGCCACCCGTCGCCTTGAATTCGAGCGCAAGGTGAACGGCCGGAAGATCGACGTCTTCTACGAGGACAAGGAGATCCTCATAGAGCAAAAGAGCCGCGGCGTCGATCTCGATAAGAAGGAGTTTCGCAGCAAACGTGCCAAAGAGGGCGAGACACCCTATGAGCAGGCACGTTGGTATTACGACCAATTGCCCCGCCAAATGAAGCCCCGCTGGATCATCGTCTGCAACTTCGATGAGTTCCGTATCCACGATATGGACAAAGAGAATCCGGGCAGCGCGTATGAGTCGGTGCGCCTCGAAGAGCTGCCGAAGTATCTCTATCTCTTCGAGATGTTCAGAAGCGCCGAATCCCCGAGGGTCAAGAAAGAGCAGGAGCTTTCCGTCGAGGCGGGCAGGCGCGTCGCCAGGCTCTACAACATGATCGCCGCCCAATATGACGACATCGAGCACAACAGGCAGGAGCAGGAGAGCCTGAACATCCTCATCGTGAGGCTCGTGTTCCTTCTCTATGCGGAAGACGCCGGCCTGCTTCAGTCGCATGGCGCTTTAAGCGACTACCTTCGCCCGATCCCAGTTGGCCAGCTTCGCCAGGCGATGCGCGAGCTGTTCGATGTGCTGGCGACTCCCGAAGACGAGCGGCGCTATATAGAGCCTGAGCTCGATGCGTTCCCCTACATCAACGGCGGCCTGTTCGACCATCGGCAGATCATCATCCCGCCATTTTCCGAGGAGATAAAGCTCGAGCTCGTGCTCAGCATATCGGCTGACTTCGATTGGTCGGAGGTTTCCCCGACCATCTTCGGCGCGGTGTTCGAATCCACCCTGAACCCCGAGACGCGCCGGAGTGGCGGCATGCACTACACCTCGGTCGAGAACATCCACAAGGTGATCGATCCGCTCTTCCTCGATGACCTTAAGAGGGAGCTCTCGAAGATCGAGGGCGAGCGGTCGGAGCGGACGCGCGCGTTCAAGCTCCGTGAGTTTCAGGAGAAGCTCGGCAAGATCACCATCCTCGATCCGGCCTGCGGCTCGGGAAACTTCCTCACCGAGAGCTACCTTCAGCTCCGAAACCTCGAGAACCGCGTCCTCGCCGATTTGCGCGGTGCCGACGACACCCCTTCTCTGGGTGAGGATTTCGTGCCTATCAAGGTGAAGCTCGACCAGTTCTTTGGCATCGAGATCAACGACTTCGCGGTATCGGTCGCTAAGACCGCTCTCTGGATAGCCGAGGCCCAGATGAACGACGAGACGCAGACCATCATGCGCAGGGAGGTCCGGACGTTGCCGCTGACGAGCAATACGAACATCGTTGAGGCGAACGCCCTTCGCATTGATTGGAACGATGTCGTACCAGCCGAAGAGTGCGATTACATCATCGGCAACCCGCCGTTTGTCGGACATCAATGGCGAAATAAATCTCAACAAGATGATATGAAGACAGCTTTCATGGGCTATCAGAAGTATGGCAAGCTTGATTATGTAGCTGCTTGGTATGCGAAAGCCGTAAGCTTTATTGGAAACCTTCCTATCTGTGCAGCATTTGTTTCTACTAACTCTATTTGCCAAGGCGAATCAGTGCGGATACTTTGGAAGCAGCTATTTGAGCGCGGCATTGCTATTAATTTTGCATGGCCGTCGTTTATTTGGAATAATGAAGCTTCTGAAACGGCTCACGTGTCGGTTGTTATCATTGGTTTTTCATTAATGTCACATCAGGCTTCTCTGAAGCAGATCTTTTTTGAAAATGAAACCAAAATAGTCAATCACATAAATGGGTATCTTATTGATGCGCCTGACGTTTTTATTGAAGCTCGTGGTCATTCGGTCAATATTGGTGCTCCTGAAATGACTAAAGGGAGTCAGCCTACTGATTGGGGTCATTTACTATTGTCACCTGACGAAGCCAATGCTCTTCTAAAGAAATATCCTGAACTTGAAGAGAATGTTCGACAATTTATGAGCGGCCGTGACTTTTTGAATAGGGACTTGCGGTACTGTCTGTGGTTTGCAGACAAGATGATAGATTTTCATAGCTACCCTGAAATTTCCGAACGTTTGACTTTTGTAAAAGAATGTCGTCTTAAAAGCCAGACGCGATCTGTGCGTGAAGCTGCTTCTACGCCTTTCTTGTTTACTCAGATTAGGCAGCCTGATTGTGATTATGTGGCCATGTCACGAGTTTCTGGCGAGCGTCGAGAATATATCCCGATAGGATTTGTTAATAAGAATGTCGTAGCAAGCGATGCCTTAATCATAATTCCATCTGAGGATTTATATATTCTTGGTTTGCTGATGTCTAAATTCCATATGGCCTGGATGCGCATTGTTGCAGGTAGGTTAGAGAGCCGTTATCGATATTCTCCTGCTGTTTATAATAGCTTTGTTT
>CANQTB010000131.1 GCA_947626665.1 uncultured Eggerthellaceae bacterium | reverse complement strand
TACGTCGTCACGTTCTAACGATTGTCACGCATGAAGGGATAACGGATCCTCTGCCACGAAAGCATTTATCGCACGAGCGATCCCGGGGATATCGCTGAAAAGTCAGATCGGGTGCCGGCATAACGTCGGCACCCGTTTTTGCTGCTATGAACAGAGCACGTACAGGATTGGCACCAAGTTCTCTAGAGGTGAATGCGGGCGGGCAAGGCGGACTCGCGCTTCTTCTCTTTCAGAAGCGTACAGAGAAGATCCATC
The DNA here is from genome assembly GCA_947626665.1 of uncultured Eggerthellaceae bacterium. Classification (GTDB taxonomy): domain Bacteria; phylum Actinomycetota; class Coriobacteriia; order Coriobacteriales; family Eggerthellaceae; genus CANQRF01. Next base: position 5,067 of record CANQTB010000131.1, on the reverse strand, counting down.
GTGCTCGCGAGGTTCTCGTGAGGATGCTTTATCGCGATATCGAGCGGCACGCCTGTGCGATTGATGCTGCACACGTGGCTGACGCCCGCTTCCTCAGCGGCGCCAACGACCGCATCGTCCACCATTCCCGCAACGGCGATAAGGGGCTTACCAGCTTTCTTGCAACGCTCAGCAACACCCACCACCACCTTGCCGTGCAGTGACTGCACGTCGAACTTTCCCTCGCCGGAAAACACGAGATCGCTTGCTTTCAAAAGATCGTCAAAGCCCGTCGTCTCAAGCACGGTCTCAATTCCCGAATGAAGGCTCGCACCGAGATAAGCGACGATACCGGCCCCCATGCCGCCAGCCGCGGCGGCGCCCTCAAGGTTCAATACATCCACACCGAGATCGCGCTTCACCACACGGGCCATGTGCTCAAGCCCCGCATCGAGCATGAGAACCTGATCGGGCGTCGCCCCTTTCTGTGGGCCGAACATCGCCGCTGCGCCGGTGAGACCACAGAGCGGGTTATTGATGTCGCACATCGCGACGATCTTCGCGGCGCCGACGTGGATGTTTCGCTCTGCCATATCGATTGTTGCGATGTTTTGCAGGCTCTCGCCCACTGGCACGAACGCTTCGCCATCCTCGTTGAGAAAGCGTACACCGAGGGCGGCGGCCATTCCACACCCACCATCGTTGGTGGCCGAACCGCCAAGTCCGACGACGATATTACGAGCGCCGCGCTCAAGCGCATCAGCGATGAGCTGGCCGACGCCGAATGTTGTCGTTAATTCGGCATGGCGGTTCTCTCCAACGAGCGGTAGCCCGGCTGCAGCGGCCATCTCGACGACCGCCGTGCCATCGGGCAAAAGCCCATAAGAACTTTCAAGGTCCTCGAAGTAGGGGCCTTTCACCCGCAGGCGGATGAGTTCGCCCCCCATCGCGGTCAAAAACGATTCAACCGTTCCCTCTCCCCCATCCGCCATCGGGATCGTCGTCACCGAAGAACCCGGAAAATGCTGCCCGAGCTTCTCCCGCATGATCTGACAGACCTCAAGTGCACTCATCGTTCCCTTGAAGGAATCGGGTGCAACGAGAAACCGATACGGCTGGTAGTTCTCCATGACGGCCACCTCTCTCTTTTCGGAAGCCTTCTCTTAAAGCGCTTGGACTCGCATTCTTCGAACGAGAAGAACTAGAAAATCATCGACATGATCACGATGCCAATGATGCCGGCGACGCCCATGATGCCCGTCGCCACCGTCTGCGTGCGATAGCCTTGTTCGGCATTCATGCTGCCGAAGTTCGTGACAACCCAGAAGTACGAGTCGTTCGCGTGCGAAACGGTCATAGCGCCAGCGCCAATCGCGGCGATTGCCAACGCGGCGTCGATCGGCGTCGTGAAGCCAAGCGTCGCCATGAGCGGAGCGACCATACCTGCGGTGGTGGTGATAGCCACCGTCGATGAGCCTTGAGCGGTCTTTAAGATCGCAGCGAGCAGGAACGGGAAGAAGATTCCCAAGCCCTGAAGCAGCTCAGCCTGCTGCGTGATGAAGTTCACCATGTCGGTGTTGGCGATCACGCGACCAAGCACGCCACCCGCGGCGGTGATGAACAGAATCGGCCCGACGACCTTGAGGGTATCTTGGCACAGGTCATAGAACTTATCGAGCTTTTTCGATGCCACCAGTTGGAACACGCTGAAGAGCACGCCCACGGAAAGGGCGATGATCGGCGTTCCGAAAAACGCGCAGAGCTCGGCGCCGACGCCCGACCAACCCGCCATAGAGGCGATGGAACCAAGCGCCATCAAGATGATCGGGACGAGAATCGGCGCGAAGGTGAGAGCACCGTTGGGCATATTGGGATAGGCAGCCTTGATCTCCTCATAGGTCTCCTGCACGATAGCAGGGTCAGCTTCGTCGCCTGCTTTCACGTGCTTGCCGATATAGCGGGCATAGAGCAGACCCGCGATCAGCGGCAAAACGGAAGCAAGCGCGCCGATGCCCATGACAAGCAAGAGCTCGTTTCCCATGTTGATTCCCATGTCGTCGCTGACGAAAAGCCCTGCCGCAGCGATCGGGCCCGGCGTCGGCGGCATGAACACGTGCGAAACATAAAGGCCGCAGGCAAGTGCGACCGTCATCGTGACGCTCGATACCGCCGTGCGCTGCACGAGTGCCTTGCGAATGGGATTTAAGATGACGAAGCCGGAATCGCAGAACACGGGGATCGAAACCACCCAGCCCATGATTTCCATCGCGAGCTCGGGATGTTTCTTCCCTACAAGATTCACAACGACGTCGGCAAGTTTGAACGCTCCACCGGTCGCCTCAAGCACCGATCCAATGAGGGCGCCCAAGATGATAACGATGCCGATAGACGTGAAGATGCTCGAAAAGCCGGCGCCGATGACGTTTGCGATCCCCTGCGTGACCGCGCCGTCCTCGCCGACCGTATCGACAAGCGGGATCCCGCCGATGATCCCGAAAGCCAAAGCGACGAGCATGATGGAGATAAAGGGGTGGATCTTCAGCTTCGAGATCATGAGGATCATGGCCACGATAGCGATGATGAACACAATGACAAGTCCGAATCCAGTCATAGCGGAGTTCCTTTCTCTTGAGTCTCCGTTATCTCCGAATTAATTCCCCTAGAACACCCCTCCGACGATCGAATAGACGAGTCCGGCGATCCCCGCGATGATGACGAGGATCATGATGAATACCTCATAGCGCTTCATGAGTCGGAATATGTTACCTGTTTTGCCTGATTGGCGCAGACCCGCTATGAATACCGGTATACCGATTGCATAGATAAAACACGCAATCATCAAATAATTGAGACCCGCCGAATAAACGAGAAAACACGCGAACACCGTGCCGATGATGCCGGTGATAAGGCCATTGCGATGCTTGAACGGCGCGTTCTGCGGCCACGGCTCCTTCACGGCGATCTTGAGGAGGAAGAGGCACACGAGCAGGTAGCACGGCATCGCCGTCACCGAGGTGATGGAGATGAGCACATTCCACGCGTCGCCCATGAAATGGCAGGCGATGAGGAGGATCTGCGTGATGAGCGCCGTCCAGAAAAGCGCGAGCGTCGGCGCCTCTTTTCTGTTGAGCTTTGCGAAGGACTTCGGGAAGATGCCGTCGCGTGCGGCATAGAGCGGCATCTGGCCGAGCATGAGCATCCACACGAGCCACGCGGAGACAACCGAAATGATCACGCCCGCGTTCACGAGGATCGCGCCCCAGCTTCCGAATGCGCCCTGCATGATCGTGGCCATCGAAGGGTTCGTCATCTTGCCGATGGCCGCTTGGCTATCGACGCCGAGCGGAAGCAGCGAAACGAGAATATAGAGCGCAAGCACCACGATATAGCCGATCGCGGTGGCCTTGCCGACGTCTTTCTGGCTCTTCGCCTGGCCGGAGATGACGACCGCGCCCTCGATGCCGATGAAGAGCCAAAGCGTGACGAGCATCACGGAACTCACTTGCGGAAACACCGTGTCCCACGAAAAGGAGAGATCGATGCCGCCGGAGCCCGTTCCCCAAAAGCCCGTCAGAAAGATGCCGAGCTTGAAGATGATGGCCACCGCGAAGATGAAGACGACGACCGGAACGAGTTTCGCGATCGTGCCGATGATATTGAGGAAGCTCCCCGAATGCGCGCCCTTGTTCGCGAGGAAGAACATCACCCACGTGACGAGCGAAGCGCCGATAACCGAGGGCCAGTTGTTGCCGCCGGAGAAGAAGTCGGGGAAGAAATAATTGAGCGTCGACATGATGAGAACGCCATAGGCGGCGTTCGCGAAGCAGTTGCACACCCAATAGCCGTAAGCGACAAAAAAGCCAATGAGCTTGCCGAAGCCGCGCGCCGCATAGGTGTAGAGGCCGTTTTCCAGCTCTGGCTTCACCTCCGCGAGAATGCGGAAGGTGTTCGCGATGAACCACATGCCGATGCCGGTGATCACCCACGCGATGATCATGGCGCCCGCCGAGGCGCTCTCCGCCATGTTCTGGGGAAGGTCGAATATGCCGCCTCCGACCATCGCCGAGATGACGATGCCGACAAGTCCGATGAGGCCGACCTTCTTCACATCGGGCGCGGTTGCGGCTGAGGCGGTTGCCGCTGGGGTGGCAGCTGAGGCGCTTGAAGGCGAATTGCTTGTTGCAGGTGCGCCCGCGGTGGACGCGCCCACAGTGGAGGCGCTTGCGACAAGAGCGCTTGAGGATGCGCTAGGAGAAGGATCGCCTACCGACGAAGCCGTTGCCGCCGTTTGCTTTTGCGAAGTATTCGACATCGAATGCCCCCTTCTCTTGGGTGCATTCACTTAGGAATGCTTCGTTTCACTATAGGGTAATCGAATGGCAGGCAGGTTCCCGATGGTTAACGGTATGACCACATGTGATCAATCGGTCCGCTTCCCTTCCCGAGCGCAAGCTGCGCTCGAAGGGCGCCCGTGATATAGGCCTTCGCATCGGCAATCGCTTCGACAAGGGGCTTACCGAGCGCGAGGCCGCAGGCGATGGCCGAGGAAAGCGTACATCCCGTACCGTGGGTGTTCGGATTGTCGATGCGCTCGCCTTCAAACCACCGAAGCGCGGCGGCCCGTGCTGCTTGCGGGTCGTAGAGCACATCGTCGGCGCCCGTTGAGTCGGCCACCGCATGACCGCCTTTCACGAGCACGGCACATGCTTTCCCGCCGTCGCCCTCATCCGAAATGTCAATCGATCGCGCTATCTCGCGTGCCGCCTCTTCCATCAGGGCCTTTGTGGTAATCGGCGCTTGAAAGAGCACCTCGGCCTCCGCGAGGTTCGGCGTTATCACGCGTGCCAGCGGAAAGAGATGCGTGCGAAGCGCGGTGACCGTGCCATCCTCGATGAGCGCTGATCCGCTCGTCGCCACCATCACGGGATCGACCACGATGTTTTCCGCTTGATGGCGGGTGAGCGCTCGGGCAATTGCCTCCACAATTGCCGCCGAAGAGACCATGCCCACCTTCACCGCCTGCGGGCGGATGTCTTCGAAAACGGCATCGATCTGCGCCTCGACGAACGCGGGGTCGGTATCCGCAAC
>CANQTB010000130.1 GCA_947626665.1 uncultured Eggerthellaceae bacterium | reverse complement strand
CGCATCGCCCTCCACGATGAGATCGCCGGCGCCTTCTTCCACCACCAACGAGATCGGATAGCGTTCGTCGGCAGCATTGTTCAGCGTTTCCGCCGCAAGCGCGCGAAGAAGCTGCGCGATGTTCACCGCCTCCAACGTAAGCGGCTCATTCGCAAACACGAGATGGGAGGCCGTGTTGAGGTCGGCGACAAGCCCTTTGATCTTCAACGCCTGATCTTTGATGCGGTCGGCACTTTCCCGCACATCGTCCTCCGCGTTCGCCTGCGAAATCTCGTCGGCATATCCGACGATAATCGAAAGCGGGGTGCGGACATCATGGGAAATGCCGCGGATCCACAGCTCACGCGCCTGGTCTTTCTCCTGCATGATGCGCGACGTTTCAGTAATGGAGGCACCCACCTCCTTCAGATCGCCCTTGAGCGCAAGCTCTGTCGGCTTACCTTCGGAAAGGCTTTCCAGCGCATCCCCGATGGGATCGATGGCGCGCACCGTGCGTTGCCGCGTGAGCAGGAAAAACACCAACATGATCGCAAGATCGATGCCCAGCGTCAAAAGAATGTAGAACGGGGCGCGGGCAACCGCCTCCTCGGGATAGTAGAGCAGTATCTGCCAATAGCTGCCGGGCGGGAAGCCCACCATCAAAAGGCTGTCGCCGCGATCCCAGAAAAACACCGAGTAATCCCCCACATAGCCATAGTGCGCTGCCATGGCCACCGACGATGCGTCGAAGGATCGCGGAACGGCGTCCGGCACGCCCTCCTCCAAAATCACCTGCCCCGCCTCGTCCATCACGAGCGCCCATGCATGATGGTCCGCGAGGATCTTCTGCCCTTCGGAGGAAAGGCGCAAGGTCCCTTCTGCGGAATCGTCCGCAACCAGCTCCGCGTTCACATCGCGGGTGACATGGCTGGGAACGGTTTCGTTGAACATGGCGTCGTTTTCATGGATCGCCACGCTAATGAAAATGACCAGATCGACGACGATGAGGATGAAGCCGATCGCAATACATGCCAAGAGCTGCTTCGTGAAAAAACGTGCGAATCGAAGGCCCTTGCGACGGTGCCGCCGCGCCCCACGCGCCGAAGCTTTCCCGTTTTGCGGCGATTCGCCCCTCGGTGCGCCCGCCGGTGCGTTCGGCGATTTGCCCCTCGGTGCGCCCGCCGGTGCGTTCGGTGATTCTTCCATCAATCCACCCATCGGCCCATCAATCAACCCATCAGCGCTTCACATTCAGCTTGTAGCCAAGCCCCTTGATCGTCACGAGCGATTTCGGCGCCGAAGGGTCGCGCTCGATCTTTTCCCGCAAGCGCCTGATATGCGCCATGAGCGAGTTCTCGTATCCGAAGCCCGTGCCCCAAAGTGCCTCGCAGAGCGCGTCGATCGTCACGATGCGCCCAGCGTTGCGGTCGAGCACGCGGATGATCTCGAACTCCTTGGCGGTCAGCTGAATGCGGCTTCCGTCGGGGCGCACCGCCTCCGCCGTGCCGAAATCGATGGTTGCATCCTCAAGGACGCACTGCGTGCTCTCGTCGCTATAGCAGCGACGCAGCAGCGCCTTCACCCGCAGCACCAGCTCCTGCGGCAGAAACGGCTTCGTGATGTAGTCGTCGGCGCCCACCATGAGGCCGGAAACCTTGTCGCTCGGCTCATCTTTCGCCGTGAGGAAGATCGCGGGCACGCGCGCATAGGGCGCGAGGCTCTTCAGGCGCGCGAGAAGCTCGTAGCCATCCATGGCGGGCATCATGACATCGAGGATGAAGAGTTGAAACATGCGCCCTGCTTCACAGGAGGAGGCGTCGAGGGCGCTTTGCGGGTCGGTGAAGCTCTCGACATACGAAAAGCCAGCGTTCGCCAAGATGGTCTTCACGAGAAATGCAAGCTCGGGCTCATCATCGACGATCGCGATGCGCTTGCTCAGCAACTGCCCATCTTCCACAAACGCCTCCTCTCCGCAATCTGCGCGCTGGTTCGCGGCCCAGCGCACTTTGACTTCAACATGCTGGTTCGCGGCCCCTTTCCCATTATTCCACGATCGGCACAACACGCACTTGCCGTTTTGCGAAGTAAGGCAAATGTAAGGATGCTCAAGCTTTTCGCAAGGGGCGGCCAAAGACCATGTTGGGAGCCTTCGCTAATCTGGGGAAATGACGGAGGCGACCTGCTGTGCACATAAGACGACCGTACGGCCGCCCTCTGGGCTTTCGTCCAAACGATCACGCGCAGCACGCCGCCCGTCCGATCCATCGCAACACAAACAAAGGAGGCGCCATGCCCTATCCATTCCCACCGCAAGCAACAAAACCCGTCGTTGTCGTCACCGCCCTCTCCAAGCGCTACGGCCCCGCCGGACGTCGCACGCAAAGCCGCCCCAACAGCGAAAGCGGAGCCTACACCGACGCGCTCTCGAACGTGAATCTCACCATTGGCGATGGCGAGTTCGTGGGCATCATGGGCCCTTCGGGCTCAGGGAAATCGACGCTGCTCAACTGTATCGCCACCATCGACCGACCCTCGGCGGGAAGCATCGTCATCGCCGATCGCGAGCTGACTTCGCTCGCGCCGAAAGCACTCAGCCGTTTTCGTCGCGATAGCCTCGGGTTCATCTTCCAAGACGCGAACCTTCTCGACACGCTGACCGGCTTCGAGAACATCGCGCTTGCCCTCACTATCCGCCATGCCCCGGCGAAGGAGGTGAAGGCGCGCGTCCGTCAGATCGCCACGCAGCTTTCCATCGACGATGTGCTCGATCGCTATCCCTACCAGATGTCGGGCGGCCAGCGCCAGCGCGTCGCGGCGGCACGGGCGACCATCTCCCACCCCGCCATCATCCTCGCCGACGAGCCCACGGGAGCGCTCGACTCGCGCTCGGCGCTCCAGCTTTTGAGAAGCCTCGAGGTGTTGAACGGAATCGGCTCGACCATTCTCATGGTGACCCACGACGCCCATGCTGCGAGCTTCTGCGACCGCATCCTTCTCCTGCGCGACGGACAGATCGCCGCCGAGCTGCGCCGCAACGACGCCCCGCACAACGATGCCGCACGCCTGCGCTTCTATCGCGACATCTGCGCACTCACCGCACAGTTCGACGAGGAGGCGGATCATGCTTGCTAAGATCGCGTTTGGCAACGTGCGCAAATCGTTCAAGGACTTTGCCATCTATTTCGTCACCGTGATGCTCGGCGTTGCGGTGTTCTACGCCTTCAACGCCATGGCGACGCAGCAAGGCGTACTCGCGTTCAACGAGACGCAGGACAAGATCTTCGGGCTGCTCGGCACCGTGATCGGCGGCGTTTCCCTTTTCATCGCGGGCGTGCTCGTCTTTCTCGTCGTGTACGCGAGCCGCTTCCTCATTCGCCGGCGCAAGAAGGAGTTCGGCCTCTACCTCTTGCTTGGGATGCAACCTGCGCAGGTGAGCGGCATCATCCTCTGGGAATCATTGATCGTGGGCGCCACATCGCTCGCTGCGGGAATCGTCCTCGGCGTCGGCCTTTCGCAGGTGCTTCTCGCCGTCACCGCGGCGCTCTTCCAAGCGGGGATCAACGTTGCCGAGACCGGCGGGTTCGCCTTTGTGTTCTCCGCCGACGCCCTCGTGTTCACCCTTGAGGTCTTCGCGGTCATTTTCGCGCTCTCGGCCATCTTCAACGTGCGAACGATCGGGCGCACTCCCATCATCCAGCTCATCGCCGCCGAGCACCGCCACGAAACACTGAAGCTCACGAACCTTCTGCTCTCTTTCGTGCTGTTCGTACTCGCCCTTGCCTGCATTGCGCTCGCCTACAAGCTTCTTCTGGAGAACGGGCTCATGGGGATGGGGCCGAAATTCGTCGCTTCGACGGTCCTTGTCATCGTCGGAACGTTCCTTTTCTTCTTTTCGCTTTCGGGATTCCTTCTCAAGATCGTTCAGGCCGTCCGTCCGCTCTATTTCCGCGGTCTGAACATGTTCACGCTCAGGCAGCTGAACGCAAAGGTGAACACCGCCTTCTCCTCGCTTTCGGTGGTCTGCCTCATCCTCTTCCTCGCCATCACGAGCACGTGCGGGGGCATTGGCATCCGCAATGCCCTCGAGAACTCGGCGAAGGCCTTCACCGATTACGCGGCAAGCGTCACCACCTATTGGGGGCAATTCTCGCCGGAGGGGGGCTTTCAGCCGAGCGACCTCGACGCTGCCGACGATCTCGCTTTGGCGGCAGACGGCGGTATGGCGGAAGGCCTCGCCCGCTCCGCCGAAGCCGTCGGCTTTGATAATTGGGAATTGCTCGCACCGCAAAACGCACAGCTGAACTTCTATGCGCTCGGCACGCGCCCGCTCTCCGTCTCCGCCGTCGAGGAAGCGGTGGGGCGCCCGCTTATCACCGACACGGGCGCTGCGATGCTCAATCCAGATTATGGCACCTACCCCTTCTACCTCCTGAAGCTCTCCGAGGTCAACGCCGCCCTCGAGCTCGCCGGCCGAAGCCCCATCCAGCTTGGCGAAGGCAAAGCGGCGATCATCGCTGACAGCGACCTCGCGAAGGAATTCTGCGAATACGCCGCGGAAACACACGCGAGCATCCCCCTCGGTGAAACCTCCGTCAACGTCGCCGCGTACTATCAGATGAGCTTGCAGACCTCGGCCGTTCCGATGAACACCGGCTCGCTCGTGGTAAACGACGGCCTTATCGAAAGCGATGGTATGCTGCTCATGTCGGTGCTCGACATCCAAACCGCTCCGGAAAACGAAGGAGCGCTCTGGGATTGCCTTGAGGCCATACGCAATTCATCGGACGCGAGCACGTGGCCGATCAGCAATTTCCTCACCCGCACGCTCGCCCTCGACCAAAGCGTGAGCCTCGCTGCCATCATCGCCTTTCTCGCGATATACCTCGGCTTCGTGCTCGTCGTGGCTTGTGCGGCGATCCTTGCCATCCAACAGCTCTCGAACGCAAGCGAGAGCGCGGCAAGCTATACGCTTCTGCGTAAGCTCGGCGCTCCCGAATCGATGATCACGTGCTCGGTTTTCACCCAAGTGCTGGTCTATTTTCTCTTCCCGCTTCTGCTTGGCCTCGCACATACGGCATGCGCCCTCATCGTCGTCACCGACGTGGTTTCCGTCATCGGGCACCTCGATATCACGGCGATGGCGCTCGCGTGCGCAGCCAGTTTCCTCGTTGTCTACGGCGCCTATTTCGCGGTCACGTTCTTCGCCAGCCGCCGCCTCGCGCGTCCAGCAGCGACGTGATGAGAAGCGCCACGACGAGAGGAGGCATGGGCGGCTACGTGGGCACAAATGCCTGGGCGGTTCAATGAAGCGAAACGCCCTCTCGCGCCAAACACAAAAGCACCCCCTGAGGTTTCGCGTT
>CANQTB010000129.1 GCA_947626665.1 uncultured Eggerthellaceae bacterium | reverse complement strand
GGCCGGCTCCTGCGCCCGCGCCTGCTCAAGCGCTCGCACGCGTTTGATGATCTCCATCGGCTCGCATACGCCTGTTGCAAGCACGGCGTCGATCACATCGGCACCAGCACCCTCATCGCGCAGAAGCACTTTCACGCGCGTGATGAAGAAGTCCTGCACCGCTTTGCGCACATCGTTCTCGTTGAATTCGATGCCCGAGCGCGCCACGATCGAAAGCGCCCCATCGATGGCGCCCATAAGGTTCACATCCAGGCCCGACTGCAGAATCGAGAGAATACCCAGGGCGGCGCGGCGTAAGGCGAACGGGTCGGCCTTGCCTGTCGGCACTTGGCCCACGGCGAATAGCCCGCAAATCGTATCGAGCTTGTCGGCAAAGGCAACTACCTTGCCCACTTCATCGCTCGGAACATCGTCTCCTGAAAAACGCGGACGGTAGTGCTCGGCAATCGCGCGTGCCACACGTTCGTTTTCACCCGAAGCGGCCGCGTAATACGAACCCATCACGCCTTGCACCGACGTAAATTCGATCACGGCATTCGTCACCAAATCTGCCTTGGAAAGGAAGGCCGCTCGCAAAGCGTCCGCAGCAACGTCGGAGGCAAGCTGGGCGGCATTCACCACATGCTCCGCAAGCGCCACCACGCGATTTGTCTTCTCGCGCATCGTGCCGAGCTTCTCTTGGAATACCACACCATCCAATTCGTCCACATAGTGCTCAAGAGGATGCTTGAGGTCGGCCTCGTAGAAGAAACGCGCGTCGTAGAGACGAGCCGCCACCACGCGCTCGTTGCCTTCGATGATCGTGTCCGAATGAGCCGGATCGCCGTTGCTGACAACGATGAAATGATGCGAGAGCTTCCCATCCTTTTTATACAGCGGGAAATAACGCTGGTGCATGAGCATCGCATCCACGATGATTTCCTCAGGAACCTGCAGAAACGCCTCGTCGAACTTCCCTTCGAGCACGGTGGGATATTCCGTGAGATTGACGACCTCGCGAAGCGTCTTTTCGGGAAGCACCGCCACAAGGCCCGTTGCGTCCTCTATGGCAGCAACCCCCGAGCGAATGATGCTCTCCCGCTCGGCAGCCGTCGTGATCACCGACGCTGCTTCAACGGTTGCCACAAGATCATCGGCGCTTTTCACCTCAAACGGCCCGTGGGCAAGGAAACGATGGCCAAAGGTGAGGTTGCCAGCCACGAGGCCGGCGAACTCCACGGGAACGACCTCTTCCCCAAGCAACGCCACAAGCCAACGCACCGGTCGCGAGAACAGGTCGCGCGTCGTTCCCCAATGGCACGACTTCGGCCACGAAATACCTTCGATAACGCCGCGCAAAAGCTCGGGCAGAAGCTCAGCTGATGGACGCGCGCTTATTTGTCGCGAGGCAAAAACGTATTCCACATCACCCTCGAAAGAACGCACAAGGTCGCGAACTTCAACGCCCTTTCCGCGGGCAAAGCCGAGTGCGGCCTTTGTGGGATTTCCCGCTTCGTCGTACGCGATTTTCACGGAAGGCCCGCGAAACGTCTCGACCAGTGCTTCGGTAGAAAGTCCCAGTTCAGAGACCATTGCAATAAGGCGGCGCGGCGTAGAATACACGCGGACTTCCCCATAGGGGATGCGCACCTCGTCCAATGCTGCCGGTACCAGCTCGGCCAGCTGGGCGGTGGCGCGCTCTAGATCGAACGCGGGAATCTCCTCGGTGCCTATTTCGAAAGCAAGGGTGGCGGTTTGTCCGACTGCTTTATTTGGCATCGTCCTCACCCCCTTCCAAAGCAGACCCAGCGCAGGCCGCATCAACGCTGGCTGCATCAGCGCAGGAAGGCCCAGCGCAGGCGACATGCTCCATATAGGAGGCGCACACCGCCTTCGCCAACGTGCGCACGCGCAAGATGTAGGCCATACGCTCGGTCGCCGAAATCGCACCGCGGGCATCCAGCAGGTTGAATGCATGGCAGCACTTCAACACGCTGTCATACGCAGGAAGCGGCAGGTCCGCCTCAAGCGTTTTCATGCATTCCGCCTCTCGGTCAGCAAACTCCTGAAAGAGAAACGCCGTATCGGCAACTTCGAAATTGTAGGCTGAATACTCACGTTCGTTTTCCAGATACACATCACCATAGGTGAACACCTTGCCGTCGGGCCCCTTCGACCACACGATATCGAAGATTGAATCGACGCCCTGCACGAACATCGTCAGGCGCTCAAGGCCGTAGGCGATCTCGACCGGCGTCGGCTGGCACTCGAATCCGCCGACCTGCTGGAAATAGGTGAACTGCGTCACCTCCATGCCGTCGATCCACACTTCCCAGCCAAGTCCCCAAGCGCCAAGCGTCGGGCTCTCCCAGTCGTCCTCGACGAAGCGCACGTCATGGGCGTGAATATCGATGCCGATAGCCTCAAGCGATCCCAGATACATATCCTGAATGTTTTCCGGCGAGGGCTTGATGAGCACTTGAAATTGATAATAGAACTGCAGGCGATTCGGGTTCTCGCCATAGCGTCCGTCGGTCGGACGACGGCAACCCTGCACGTAGGCGCAACGCCACGTGCCCGGGCCGAGCGAGCGCAAAGTGGTCGCCGGGGCATTGGTGCCCGCACCGACTTCGTTGTCGTAGGGTTGCAAAATAACGCAACCGGCTTCGGCCCAATAGCGTTGAAGATTCATGATGACGTCTTGGAACGTCGGCGGGTCATGATGCATGATCGTTGACAATCCTCCCCTTAAAAATGGTTGTGGAACTTATGATAGCAGGCCGAAATCGGAAAACGGCCAGTAGACCATAAACGCTTTCCCTGTTACGGCGTCGGTGTTGATCGGGCCAAAATAGCGCGAATCCTGAGAGTTGAGACGGTTGTCGCCCATCACCCAAAGCTCTCCTTCACCAAGCGTGTAAGGATACGCGATCTCCTTTCCCACGCTCGGCGTGAGAGGCGTGGTCGGCTGTCCGTCGACATAAGGCTCGTCAAGGCGCACGTTGTCGATATACACCTCGCCATCGCGCAAATCGATCGTCTGGCCTTCGGTCGCGATCACGCGCTTGATGAGCGTGCGGCCATCCACCTCAGGATCGAGGAAGGTCACGATGTCGCCTTGCTCGGGCTCGGAAAAGTAGTAGGTGATCTTCTCCGAGAACACCATGTCCCCGATCTGGATGGTCTCCTCCATCGAGCCGGACGGAATCTCATACGGGTGCACGATGAAGGAGCGCAGAGCCCATGAGAGCACGACGACCGCGAGGATCATCGCGAGAACCGAAATGACCGTTCGCAAAGCATGCGAACCCTTCGCCGGTTGTGCATGTTCACCCGACGTCATTTGAGATTCTCACCTCCTTCGGCCTTCGTGATATTCAACCTTACATCTTATCGTTTCCCGTATCGTGCTTGCACGTTTCACGTAAAGTCTTCAGAAACTCATAATCTTGTTGATCAAGCGGTGCGCTCTCGAGCAGATCGGGGCGTAGGCTCAGCGTGCGCTCAAGGCTCCTTTGCCTCCTCCATAGGCGCACCGCCTCATGGTTTCCGGAGAGCAAAACCTCGGGCGCATCCATCCCGCGAAACGTTGCCGGTCGAGTGAACTGGGGATACTCGAGAAGTCCTCCGGCAAAGCTCTCGTCATCAGCGCCGCCCTCTGCCCCTAAAACACCCGGAATCTGCCGCACGAGCGCATCGATCACCACCATGGCGGCGAGTTCTCCGCTCGTGAGCACATAGTCTCCGATGGAGATCACCTCGTCGGCAAGCGCATACGCTCGCTCATCGATGCCCTCGTAGTGACCGCAGACGAAAAGGAGGCGCTCCTTTCGTGCGAGTTCACGCGCCATGGCGTCGGAGAACGGCTTGCCGGTTGGAGCGAGAAAAACGGTGTACGGAGCCTCTCCCTCAGCGACGATGTGGTCATACGCCTCAAAGATCGGCTCGCATTTCATCACGAGCCCTGCTCCCCCGCCATAGGGCGCATCATCGGTCGTGCGGTGCCGGTCGTGAGTGAAATCGCGCAGATCGATGGCGCGGAAACGCACAAGGTTCTTCTCTTGGGCGATACGCATCATCGAGGTGCCCATCACGGACGCGAACATATCGGGAAAGGTTGAAAGCGCTTCGATCAGCATGACCGTTCCCCTTTCACCAAAGCCCTGCGGGAAGATCCATCACGAGCCGACGCTCGTCTTCGTCCTTTTCCACGCAGAGCTCCTCGACAAGCGGAATAAGGCAGCGAGCCTGCGCGCTATCGGGCGCCTCGCCGATCGAGGGATCGCCGGCATCGTCCACCTCGCGTGCCACCGTGAGCAGGATTTGGCTCGGTAAGATTTCGGCAGCCTCCACAACGCCGATACGTCCCTCACGCACGTCATAGACTACCCAACCGCGCCAATCGCGTTCGAAAAGAGAAGGCGCCGCATCGATGTCGGAGCGCTTCATGAGGCAGGTTCGCCCCGAAAGCGCTTCGGCCACGTTGAGATCCTCCACTTCGTGAAACCAAACTTCCGCCGAGTCGGGCTTGAGGTTCTCGATTCGCGCAACCGTGACGTTGCGAGGAGCGTCGAGCACTGGTGGAACGAGGGCGACGTGCGCACCCTCGCGCATAAGAAAAGGGAGACCGGGCGCCGATCGCGCCAGAAAGCCTCCCTTTAAACGCCTTGCAAACGACAAGGTCGCAACAGCCAAATAATCGCTCATGGCTGCCCGTTACTCGTCGATCAGCTCCACTTCCACGGAAACGCCTTCGCGGGAAGCGACGGCTCGCGCCAGTGTGCGGATCGATTTAATCACGCGGCCTTGACGTCCGATGACCTTGCCTGCGTCCTCTTCGTTTACCGTGATCTCCACGAGAAGAGAACCATCCTCCTGCTCCGTTGCATCAAGACGAAAATCGTCTTCGTTATCGAGCAGGGGACGTACAACGGCTTCGACTAAGCCGACGATATCTTCAGCAATAGCAGACACGGTTACGCCTCTTCACGTGCCGTTTTGATCAGACGCGCGACGGTATCGGTCGGCTGCGCGCCATTGGCGATCCATTTGTCGACCTTTTCCATGTCGAGCTTGATGGTCGAGGGGTCGGTGAGCGGATTATAACGCCCCACTTCTTCGATGAAACGTCCGTCACGCGGGCAACGAGAGTCAGCGACGACGACGCGATAGTAGGGACGCTTTTTCGCACCGTGACGGGCGAGGCGAATCTTTACTGCCATGTAGGTAAACTCCTTATACTTCTTCGTGTACGTTACACCTCATTTGAGGCGTATTTCCAAAAATCGGCAATGCTTTATGATACGGCGAAGCTGAGACGAGCGCAAGACACGAAGCGCAAGACTCTCAACGCGAACGGCATACGGACGGCTGAGAGATATGGCTTTTCGTGCTATTGCTGCATCATATCCTGAAGCTTCTTCAGATCGCTCATCGACATTCCATTGAGACCGCCGATGCCGCCGAGCCCACGGTTGCGGCGCCTGCCCTTCTTGCCGTGGCCCTTACCCGACATCTGCTGCTCGACGCCCC
>CANQTB010000128.1 GCA_947626665.1 uncultured Eggerthellaceae bacterium | reverse complement strand
ACGTCTATTGAAAAAAATTGCCGAAAATGGCAAAATTTTTCAATAGAATATTTCAGCTAAGGGAGCGCCATGCACATAAAGCGAGAGCACTATCTGAGCGAGATCGTCGACCGCATGCACAACGGGATGATAAAGGTGATAACGGGCATACGGAGATGTGGCAAGACCTATCTGCTCTTCGACATCTTTGTGCCCTATTTGCAAGCGATGGGCGTCAAAGACGAGTGCATCGTCGAGGTCGCCCTCGATGATGAGAGAAATGCGGCACTGCGCGATCCGGATGCCCTGCTCGCCTACCTCGATACAGCCACCTCAAACGCTCAAGCTCAATACTATGTGCTGATCGATGAAATCCAGTTTGCCATATCAGACGAGGAGTTCCGATCGAGAAAACCGCCCCGAATCTATGGTGTGTTAAACGGCCTTTTGAAAAGAAAGAACATCGACGTGTATGTGACCGGCAGCAACTCCCGCTTGCTGTCGACAGACGTCCTCACGGAGTTCAGGGGCCGCGGAGACGAGATCAACGTCCGGCCCTTCTCGTTCGCCGAGTTCATGCAGGGCTTCGAGGGCGACATGTACCAGGGGCTCGCGGAGTACATGATGTACGGGGGAATGCCCCTCGTGCTGACGAGGAAGACCGACGCGCAGAAGGCGCGCTATCTCGAAGGACTTTTCACCGAGACGTATCTGAAGGACGTTATAGACAGAAACGGCATAAGGAAGACGAGGGAACTCGAGGACCTCGTGGACGTGCTCGCCTCCAACATCGGGTGTCTCACAAGCGTGAACAAGCTGGAGAGCACGTTTCAGACGAAGCTCAAGTCGGCTATCAGCTACAACACGATCGTCTCCTATATCGAGGAGCTGAAAGAGGCTTTTTTGATTGAAGAAGTCAAACGTTATGATGTGAAAGGCCGGAAGTATATCGGCAGCCTCTCGAAATACTATTACGAGGACCTGGGCCTGCGGAACGCGCGGCTCGGCTTCAGGCAGGCCGAGAACACGCACATGATGGAGAACGTCATCTACAACGAGCTGCGCATGCGCGGCTTCAACGTTGACGTTGGAATGGTCGAGGTGAGAAACAGAGAGCAAGAGGACAAAGATCGCCATTGGCTGGAGGCGGATTTTGTCGCGAATTTGGGGAGCGAGCGCTACTACATCCAGTCGGCGTACGCCTTGCCCACGGAGGAAAAGGAGGATCAGGAAAAGGCCTCTCTGCGCAACATCAGCGATAGCTTCAAGAAGATAGTGGTCGTCCATGATGTGGTAAAGCCCTCTCGCGACGAAAGCGGGATCGTAACGATGAGCATCTACGATTTTCTGACGAACCCGGACGCTCTATGAATCGTCACGGTAGGATGCGGAAAGGGGCAAGTTCTGCCATAACGACTTGTTGTCTCGAAAGCCGGCGTTTCAACAGAAGCGCCAGCTTCGATTGACCGGGTTTTCCACCGCACGCAAACAGGGAAGAGTCCCTGCATCCATGTACGGCTGATTTTACTTTTATGATAAAATTAGCCGAAATCGAGAAAAGGGGAAGGAACCTCAATGAAATACATCAAGCGCGATCTTGAGGAAGAGTTCCTCTCCTGTGCCGATGAGTTCCCCGTCGTGCTCCTGACGGGAATGCGGCAGTGCGGCAAATCGACGATGCTCGCCCATCTGGCAGAGGACGGCCGTGCGACGGTCACGCTGGACGATTTGCAGGAGCGCGCCCTCGCGCAGAGCGATCCTCAGCTGTTTTTGCAGCTGCACGAGCCGCCGCTTGTCATCGATGAGGTCCAATACGCGCCCCAGCTCTTCCCCTATCTGAAGATCTATGCGGATGCGCATCCCGACGCAAGGGGCACGTTCTGGCTCACGGGCTCGCAGCCGTTTCCCCTCATGAAGCTTGCGGGGGAGTCGTTGGCCGGGCGCGTGGGCATTCTGCACATGCTGCCGTTTTCCCAGCACGAGCTCTATGGGTCCGGCCCGCTGCGCACGTTGGATATCGCCGTTCCCGCGCTGAAGCTGCGGATTGCCGGACAGCAGCCCGCAAGGCTCCCCCAAGTCTATGAGCGCATCTTCCAGGGCTGGATGCCGGCGGTTGCCAATGGGCGCACGCCGAACGTCGATCACTTCTATCGTAGCTTCATGCAAACCTACATCGAGCGCGATGTGCGCGATATCGAAGGCGCGGTCGATGCCATTGATTTCGCTCGGTTCATGACCGCGGTTGCCGCGCAGGTGGGCCAGCTCCTCAACGTGGAGTCGCTCGCGCGGGACCTCGGCATCGCCCGCGCCAAGGCGCAGGAGTGGCTGGGCATTCTGCAGAGGTCCGACATCGTGTTTCTGCTGCAGCCCTATTCGAGCAACGCCATGAAACGCGCCGTGAAAACGCCCAAGCTCTATTTCAACGATACGGGGCTCGCCGCGTGGCTCGGGCGGTGGAACTCGCCGGAGGCGCTGGCGGCGGGGGCCTTGGCGGGCCAGATCTTTGAGAACTATGTGATATGCGAGCTGGTGAAGACGCTTGCGAACAGCGGGGACGTGGCCCAGCTGTGGTTCTACCGCGACCGCGATGCGAAGGAGATCGATGCGGTCATCGAGCGAGACGGAACACTTTATCCCATCGAGGTAAAGCGAGGCGCTAACCCCCAGCGCAAGGACATCGCGGCTTTCCCAACGCTGGGGAAATCGACGTTTGCCTTGGGTACGGGAATGCTCGTCTGCCTCACAGAGCGGCTCGGGGCCATCGATGGGAGCTGCCTCATCGTGCCTGCCTGGGGCCTGTGATCAACGGTGCGCCTTTGCACCTCGTTGGAAGTGTATCTATATTTCCGACTATACGGCCATACTGGGATATGTGGACCGAAGCGCTTGAAGCTTGGCAGAGGGCGCCATTCTGGTTAAACGTACGGCGGCTAGAGTTCGTGGTAGTAGGGGCAGATGTCTACTGTAGCGGAAAGTTGCCTGATCAAAGCTAAAGATTTCAAAGCATAAAGTTGGTTTAATTTGCGTCTTACCACATATGGACCATCGTCAGAGACGGTTCTTCGGACTGGAGATGGCGCATCCAATTCCCTTGTCCGCATCGGCGTGTCGCCCCGCTTTTCGCCAACTGTCACCATTCGTATATCGCGAACTGGCCCTATGAATATCCGAAGGGTACGCGCTAAAGTACGTCAATAATGCTCTTGCCACAGCATTCGGCGATCGTCGAGCATCTGCGTGACGGCGCTGTCGTCGGCGGCAATCGCGTATGGCGACCATCTACGGAAACCGCGAATGATCGCCATCGGCGACGGCTGGATGCAGCGGGCATATGCTTTATGGGGACAGAGGGGGAGTTCTGAAGTTCGGAGGCGTCATCGCGGGTTGTGCGGCGTTGGCCGTCGTCGCCGATGGGATCTTTCGCGTATCGACAGCGGAAGCCGCCCCGTTGCGCCCACCTGGATACCAGGGCGAATCCGATTTTCTCTCTCTGTGCATCAAGTGCGGCAAGTGTATGGAGTCCTGCCCGTACGTGGCGCTTCGTCCCGCACCTGCGCAATACGGCGCCGCCGTGGGCACTCCGATTCTCAACGTCCGCGAGCAGGCTTGCCGTCTCTGCGAGGATTTCCCCTGCGTGAAAGCCTGCCCCACGCATGCGCTACGCGATGTGGAGCAGCGAAGCGACGTCAACATGGGCAAGGCCGTCATCGACGAAGACCTCTGCATTTCCTTCAAGGGCATGCGCTGCGAAGTCTGCTATCGCGCCTGCCCTTTAATCGACACCGCCATAACCATTGACTTCCGCCATCGGGAAGGCGATGACATCCACGCCATATTCGCACCCCAGATCAGCGATGAAGACTGTGTGGGCTGCGGATTGTGCGTCGAACGTTGTGTAGTAAGCGATCCGACGGTAGCTATAAGAATCGAACCGGCCTAGCGGATCGGGTCGGTATCAAGAGAGGGGGTTTTGATGGATCTAAGCCGTCGTACCTTCGTGAAGGCTACGGCTGTTGCCTTGGCGAGCGCCGCTGCGACCGGAACGCTGTCGACTCTTGTCGGCTGCGCCCAGCCGAGCACCAATGCGACCGATTCCGCAACGTCCCAAGTCAGCGGAACCACGACCACGGTAGGCGTCTGCCGCTTCTGCGGCTGCGGCTGCGGTGTGCTCGTGGAGTCCAAAGACGGACGTCTGGTATCGGTGACCGGCGACCCCGACAATGGCTCCAACCTCGGCCTCAATTGCATAAAGGGCTACTACCTTGGCAAAATCCTCTATGGTGAGGATCGTCTCACCACGCCGCTCATCCGCGACGACAGCTCCACCAAGGGAACCACGGAGGGGCTGCGCGAGGCCACTTGGGAAGAGGCCCTCGACCTTGTGGCGGAAAACCTCAAGAGCACTTGGAAGAACGACAAGTCGCGCTTGGCGTTCTGGGGGTCCGGCCAGCAACCCATCGTGGAAGGGTACTGCACCTCGAAGTTCTGGAAGGCGGGCCTGCTTTCCAACAACATCGATCCGAACGCGCGTCTGTGCATGGCGAGCGCTGTCGTCGGGTTCATGAATGTTTTCCAGACCGACGAACCTGCCGGTTGCTATCACGACATCGACGAGACCGACGTGTTTGTGACCTGGGGCGCCAACATGGCCGAGGCGCATCCTATCCTGTATTCGCGCGTCGAGGCGCGTAAGCTCGCCGATCCGGACGTGCGCCATTACGACCTGAGCACGCTGTACACGCGCACGAGCGCGAACGCTGACAAGGTGCTCATCTTCAACCCCGGCTCCGACTTGGCCATCGCAAACGCGATTGCGAATTACCTCGTCGAAAACGAGCTCTACGACAAGGACTTCGTCGCCGACCACCTGCAGTTCAAGCAGGGCACCGAGAACATCGGCAACTCATTCGAGGACGGCTACGATGCGAGCGATATCGGCTCCAAGGTCGATGCGGTCGAGCCCATCACGTTCGAGCAGTACGCCGAGCGCCTGAAACCTTACACATTCGAGTACGCCTCGGAGATTTCCGGCGTCCCCGCGAAGGACATCCAAGAGCTCGCGGAGGTGTTCGCAGAACCCGACACGAAGATCCTCAGCTTGTGGACGATGGGCGTGAACCAGCATAACCGTGGCACGTGGATGAACCATAACATCTACAACATCCACCTGCTGACCGGCAAGATCGCGCAGCCGGGCAACGGGCCGTTCTCGCTGACGGGCCAGCCCACAGCCTGCGGCACCGCCCGCGAGGTGGGAACGTTCAGCCATCGCCTTCCCGCCGACCTTTTGGTCGCGCAGGAACCACACCGTCGCTACACCGAGGCCATCTGGAATCTTCCGGAAGGCTACCTCGACGACATCCAGAAGCCCGGCTATCACACCGTGAAGATGTTCCGCGAGATGTCCAATGGCAACCTCGATTTCCTCTGGTCTGCCCACAACAACTGGGCCGTGTCCATGCCGAACCTCACGCGGTTCCTCGGCAAGGGCGACAAGACGGGCATCATGGACGCCTTCATCGTCGTCAGCGAAGTGTATCCGACGCTTTCCACCCA
>CANQTB010000127.1 GCA_947626665.1 uncultured Eggerthellaceae bacterium | reverse complement strand
GTCCAGAAGCAGAAGCTCGCCACCACGCGGCACGATGGCACCCGCCGCATTGCTCAGCGTTGCGCCTTGGATGGCGGCGCCGCAGGCAACGCATTCATCGGGGTTGATGGAGGATGAGGGAATCTTGCCCGTCAGCTTCCTCACATGCTCCTGCACGGCGGGGATGCGCGTCGATCCGCCGACCAGGAGCACTTGGCCTAGCTCCGAGGCGGCGATGCCCGCATCGTTGAGCGCCTGACGCACGGGGCCGGTGGTCTGCTCCACAAGATCGGCTGTCAGCTGGTTGAAGGTTGCGCGCGTAAGCGTTTCCTCAAGGTGCAGCGGGCCTTGTGCGTTGTGCCCGAAATAGGGGAGGTTGATCGTGGTGGTGTCGAGCGAGGAAAGCTCCTTCTTCGCGGTGGAGGCCGCTTCACGCAAACGCTGCATGGCGGCCTGATCGCTGTGGACATCGAAGCCCGTCTTGCGCTTGAAGGACTCGCCAAGGTAATTCATGATGCGAATATCGAAATCGTCGCCCCCAAGGTGGTTGTTGCCGGCGGTCGCGAGCACTTCGATCACGTTGTCACCGATTTCGATGATCGATACGTCGAACGTTCCGCCGCCAAGGTCGTATACCATCACCATCTGGGCCTCGCCGTTGTCGAGGCCGTAGGCGAGCGCCGCCGCCGTCGGTTCGTTGATTATTCGCAACACGTTCAAGCCGGCGATGGTCCCTGCGTCCTTGGTCGCTTGGCGTTGGCTGTCGTTGAAGTAGGCGGGCACGGTGATAACCGCGTCGGTGATGGTTTCACCAAGGAACTTTTCGGCGTCGCTCCGCAGCTTGCGCAGGATCATGGCGGAGATTTCCTGAGGTGAGAAAGCCTTTCCGTCGATATTCGCGCGCCAGCTCGTTCCCATGTGCCGCTTAACGGAGAAAATCGTGCGGTTGGGGTTCATCGCCGCCTGCCGGATGGCGATGGTGCCGACGAGGCGCTCTCCGTCTTTCGAGAATGCGACGACCGAAGGGGTCGTGCGCTCGCCTTCGGCATTGGGGATCACTTCGGGCTGGCTGCCCTGGACCACCGCCATACAGCTGTTCGTCGTGCCGAGGTCGATTCCTAAAACCGCCATGTAACACCTGCTTTCTCTCGTTATCCTTGTGCCGGCGCTATAGGCAGAACATCCACGGCTGGCACATCATCGGTGCAAGGCAGAAGCAGCATAAATACTGCGAGGGGTCGCACATGTTCATGGTAAAGCCTTGGCCTGCACCCTGCGCCTCATATTCGGAGGATGTTTGGCTGACGACACGTTGGGCGGCGCGATAATCGGGGTTTTCAGGATCCATCTGCAAGGCGCGCTTGATCTGCTCGTGCGCTGTGAGCGTATTCCCCGCGCCATGATTCGCGAGTGCGCTCAGGTAATACCACCGCGCGTCGCGCTCGTACGAGGGCACCTCGGAAAGGATGTTTACGGCGTCGTCGTAGCGCGAGGAGTTGATGAACGAGATGGCGCGGCGAACCTGAGCGCCGTCGGCGGCGGAGGCCTCGGGGTGGATGGTCTGCTGAGCTCCGCCGAAGCCAAAGAGGTCGTCCCAATTGATTTCAACCCATTGATAAGGCCCTGCGCCTTGGCCAGGTTGGCCATAAGGGTTGCCATAAGGGTTGCCGTAGGGATTGCCCGAAGGGTTGCCATAAGGGTTGCCATAAGGGTTGACGGAAGAGCCTCCGCCGTAAGGGTTTGCGTAAGGATTCCCCGAGGCCCCGCCTTGGCCGCCGCTTGCGTCCGATCCGCCGCGCGGCCCGCCTCCTCCGGCTCCGTAGCCGCCATAGCCTCCCTGACCGGGGGCATAGGGGGCGCCGTAGCCGTAATGCTTGCGCGCATCTTCGCGAGCGTACTTCTCGGGATTCATGATGCGGTCATACGCTTCGTTGATCTTGTTCATGCGTGCGGCAGCCGCCTCGTCGCCCGGATTCAGGTCGGGGTGGTTCTCGCGAGCCTTTTTGCGATAGGCCTTTTTCACCTCGTCTTTCGAGGCGTCAGGCGATATGCCGAGTATGTCGTAGGGGTTCTCGGTCATGCATGCATCTTTCGTGTGGCCACGGTGCCGGTGTGGCGCTTTTTGCGCTTTGCACCGCTCTTTTCGGGGGTTTCGTCCATTTCGTTCCTATTGTACTTCTCATTGAAGCGTTGCCAGACGCCTTCATAAAGAACACTTCGCATGAGGTGGAGATCTTGCTCCAGCGGAAGTTTCTCGAACACCGCCGCTGCCTTGGCGATGTAATGCGAAAGGACGGCGCGCATTTCCTCGGGCTCAGTGCCAAGGCGGACGAAGGGATTGTAGCTGCCCGACTTCTCATCGTCGTCGTAGTCCACCGCCGCGTCCATCAGATAGATGAACCTCCCGAGGTAATCGCCGAATTCCCTCATGGGGGCTTCCCAAATCCCCTGATCGTGGGCGAAAAGCGTGCCGAGCATCTTGCCGAATGCGCGCGCCGCGTCGTCGGGCTCGGTCGTGGGGCTTTGCTCAAGCTCGCTGATACGCGAAAGCGACTCCTCGATGGAATGGCATTGGTCGGGAATGCGCTCCTTCGCCTTCTCGTAGGCTCCCGAGAGAAGCTTCTCTCCCATTCGCGCTTGCATTTTGCGCTCGTCATTCCAATCGTCGAGGCACTTATGGTAGGCAAGGGTCAGCGTGAGGTCGGCGGCGTAGTCGCTGAAACGATCGCGCGTTGAGCGCTGGAGTTTCTTCGGATGGGCCGGACAATGCGCCTCCTCGTTTGTTTCGGGCGGCTCATGGAGCGAGCTTGCAAGAAGGAGGTAAAACGTGAGGTCGTAGCTGAGCGTCGCACGGCTCACGTTGCCGTAGCGATCTTTCAGGGCGCGGCAGAGCCCGCAATACATCTCGTGATAGCGTTGTTTCTCCGCTTCGGAGAGCGAGGGCATGCTGGCGATGATGAATCCGAACACGCGGTGTTACCCTTGCCTTTACGACTTCACGGTGGTAACGAGGTGGCATTTCGGGCAGGTGACGCGCAGGGTTCCCTTTCCGCGTGGCACCGAGAGCCGCTGCCCGCAATTCGAGCATGTGAAATAGACGGTGTTCACTTCATCGGCAATCTGGGCGGCGCCGCTTGCGCCGGAAGAATCTGCGGAAGAATCTGCGGAAGAATTCGCCGAAGAATTCGCCGAAGAGGACGCGCCGTTCGCACCGTTCATGCTGTTCGCACCGTTCGCATTCCCGCTGTTCGCACCGTTCGCATTCCCGCCATTGGAGCCTGCGTTTGCGCTCGCACCCCTTGCGCTCGCTTGATAGCCCTGCGAAAAGTTGCCGCCGGTTCCTCCGGTGCGATTTCGGCTTCCGGCGAAGGGGAAATGGATTTTCGCGAGGAAGTTCTCGAAGGAGGCGTTTTCCCTCTCGCGGGCGGGGATGTTGCGGGAATAGCTGCGAAAAATCGAATAGATCAAGAGAACGAGCGCCGGCGTGGAGAGCAGAAGGCTGCCGACGAACAGGTCGATTATCACAAGGATGAAACCGAGATAGAAGGAGTAACGCGAAAGCGTGTCCATGCCGTTGCGGCCCTGCATCGCCTCGTTGAAGCGCTCCTGAAACCTGCCAAAGAAGTTCGCCATAAGATGTCGCCCTCCGTTGCTTTCCCACGCAACCCGTGAGTCTAACCCTTTGCCCCATAGGCGTTCGGTCGTTTTTGTCCTTGGTTCATGATAATCATAAGCTTCTTTGCCTTTGAGGAAGGAGACGGTTACCAGAAAAGCGGAATCTGGCCTAAGAGGAAAGCCTCAACCGAACACGATCCGCTCGACGAGCCACCGACGACGATGCGCTTCGCTTGCGGATACTCGCTGAGGAATCGAGCCATGCCGCTTTGCCGAGATTCGTGTCCGCCCTTCACCTCTACGGCAGACACTTTGCTGCCTTGTGTCAGCACGAAGTCCACTTCGGCGCTGCCTTCTCGCCACCAGCAGACCTCGAAGCCCTCCTCATAGGCGCGAGCCAAGAGGTAGGCCCCGACAGCAGATTCCACCACATGGCCTCGCTCGGCAGGATGGGTCATGAGCAGCTCTTTTGATAGCTGGAGCGTTGCGGTCATCAACGAGGTGTCATAGACGGCGAGGCGAGGCGAGCTGCTTCGCCTCTCAAGTTCCTTGGGGTGATATTTCCGCAGCCCCGTGAGTATGTGCGCCTGCCCGAGAAGGGTAAGGTAATGGGAAAGCGTCGTCGTGTTTCTCGCCTCTTGCAGCTGGCCGAGCATCTTGTTGTAGGAGAGTTCTTGGCTTGAATACGTTGCACCGAGGAAGAAGAGATCCCTCATGAGCGTCGGCTTTCTCACTGGCTCAAGCTCAAGCACATCTTGGGAGATCGTCGGTTCAACGACTGAATTGATCATGTAACGGCGCCAACGCGCTTCATCGCCGACGAAGACGGAACTCGCAGGGTAGCCGCCATAGAAAAGGAAATCATCAAGGGAATAGCCAAAGGCTTCCTGGCATTCGGCAAAGGACCAATGGGGGCTGCGAATGAGCTCGAAACGCCCCATAAGGGAGTCATCAAGCCCCTTATGGGGCAGCAACGATGAAGAACCCGACAGGATAGGTTTTACGGGAACGTCGTTTCGTCGGTCGGCGTCGTAAAGCCCTTTGACAACATCAGGCCAGTGCGGGATTTTCTGGATCTCATCAACGACGAGTACGACTTGGGTATTGGCGGAAAGAGCCTGTCCGCGCGCTTGCTGCCATTCGTTTTGCAGCCATTCAGGGTTTTTGAAAATGGTGTCATCGGCGCTCGCGAAACGGTAGGGAAGCTCGATATGGGCGAGTGCCTGTTTGAGCATGGTTGATTTTCCCGTCTGGCGCGGGCCCACCAGCACTTGCATGAAAGGGTTCTTTGTTTCGCCCATACGGTGGGCTATGACGGAGACTTGCGATCGCTCGAACATGCTTCTCCCTTCTGCGGAGATCGTCCTATTGAGTAAATTTACTCAATATACTGAGTAATTTTACTCAATAGAGTGCGAATGACAAGCCCCCGATTGCGAGAATACGGTTTTCTTGCGAACAGCTTTTCTTGCGAGCAACTATAGCTCGAACCGTTTCGCCTCGGTGTCTCGGCGCCTCGCCGCTCCGCGCCGCTTTGCCTTCATTTTCGCTGTTTTCGTTCGCGCGATGTTGATTTGATTCCTTTGGCATCGTTTTCCCGCTATCTTTCTGGGTCGAAGGGGCAAAAAAGGACGGTTTGGGGGTTAGCAATGGGGACACTTCTCGTGCTACACTGCGAAATGTGGAAATGATATGAAGATTCATTTTCATCTGGGGTAATTGATGGATGGGGAGAAGGAACAACGGGGTTTCGGAGAGTTTCTTTTTTTTTCGTTAAGCACACGAAATTGAACCATGTGAAGCGTTCGCCTGAGGAAGGTGCCGCGTTCGCATTTTTGGGTATAGGGCTTGCAATCAGCGGGATGGCCGAGGGCAAGCTTGAGGAGATAAGAAAAAGAAGGAGGAAAGACTATGGAGAAGGAAGCCGGCTTCGTTTCAAGTCGCCGTTCATTCCTGAAGGCCAGCGGTTTGGCT
>CANQTB010000126.1 GCA_947626665.1 uncultured Eggerthellaceae bacterium | reverse complement strand
ATCCCGTCGTTGAGCCGATCTATTTCCAAGGCGCGCACATCATCGTCATTTGGGTGCCCGGCGGTCACGGGCGCCCTTACAAAGCGTCGAAGGATGTGTTCTCGGCGAATTCGGCAAAGCTCTATTACATTCGACGCCTTAGCAGCGCGGTCGTCGCTTCGCCGGAAGAAGAGAAGGATCTCTTTTACGTCTCAACTGATATTCCCTTCGACGATCGTCCGAATCTGCTTGCCTCGGTGGATGAGCTCGACCTTGGATTGATGCGCGATCATCTATCACGGGTCGGAAGCAGTCTCTACGAGCAATCGGAAGGGCGCGACACGTTGTCTATCGCGCAGGATATGCAGCTCATTTCCGGGCCGCCTGAGGACATGCATCCGCTTAACGTTGGCATTCTCATGTTCACCGAGCACCCTGAGCGCTATTTCCGTTACGCGCGCATTGAGGTGGTGAGCATGCCCGACCCCACGGGGCAGGGCATGACCGAAATGATATTCACCGGCCCTATTCAGCGGCAGCTTCGCGATGCGCTTGCCTATATCAGAAACAGCGTTATCGAAACGCGCGTGGAGAAGCTTCCCGACGAGGCTGAGGCGATGCGCATATACAACTACCCCTATGCCGCCGTTGAGGAGATTCTCGCCAACGCGGTCTATCATCGCTCGTATCAGATAAACGAGCCGATCACCGTACGCATCACGCCTGAATCCATCGAAATCACGAGCTTCCCTGGCTTCGATCGCAGCATCACGCGAGACGATATCGAGAACAAGCAGTTTCGCGCGCGCAGCTATCGAAACCGCCGCATCGGCGACTTTTTGAAGGAGCTGCGCCTCATTGAGGGTCGCAATACGGGTTTTCCCACTGCCTATCGTGCGTTGGAGGAGAACGGGTCGGGCGAGCTCTCGTTCGAAACCGACGAGATGCGCGGCTATCTGTCCGTCACCATCCCCGTGCATCCAGCGTTCTTGCCGAATCCGCCAGAGGGAAATGCGAAGATAGTCGCCTATGAGAACTCGCTCTTGGAGGCGCTTGGTGAAGGTGACCTCACGCTCACGCAGCTTGCCCACGCGCTGGGATACCGCTCGATTTCCAAAAAACTCAGCGATACGGTGAATGCGCTTGTCGCCCAAGGCAGCATTGAACGCATCCCCTCGGCAACCGGCTCAACCGTGCTTCTTCATGTAACAGGAGGCTAAGCAGCACCATCCGATCGCAGCAGTTCGCAAACATCCACGTCAAAAACGTCGGCAAGGGCAATCAACGTCGAAAGGCGCGGGTTCATGGGCGTATTCGGCTTGGATTCGCCCTTTTCAAATTTCTGATAGGTGTAGGTTGAAATTCCAGCGAGATGGGCAACTGCTTCTTGACTCATTCCCGAAGAAAATCTCAGAGTGCGCAGCTTTTGGGAAAGTCCAGCAACGATCTGGTCATATGCAAGATTATCTGCCGGTTTGCTATCCATAACGCAATCAATATCAATGATGTCAGTAGCGCTAAATAAAGCTCTATGTTGTCGCAATGTCCGAATGACGAGCTGGGCCTTTTATTTGATGTCGATTTGATTCAAAGAGACGCGATCGAAGACTTTTGTTTTCGTTGCGACGAATTTGCGACGAAAAATTTGCGTTGCAGATGCGTTGCGACGAAACTAAAATATGGGCAGCAATCGACGTGAGGAGGCGCAGTGAAGGAAACGAAGACCCTTGAGTTCAAGCGGGAAGTTTCGCGCACCTTCCTCAAGACGGTGAGCGCCTATGCGAATTTCGGAACGGGCGAGATACTTTTCGGGGTGGATGATGGAGGAAATGCAGTCGGCGTGCTTGACCCCGAAAAACTCTGCTTGCAGATCGAGAACTACATCAACGAGAACATCAAGCCTGCGCCTCGCTATACGCTCGATGTTCGCAGGAAGAATGACAGTGAGCTGATCGCTCTGACCGTGTACGAAGGGCGCGATAAACCATATTACTACCATGGCAAGGCATATCGCAGAAGCGATACGGCAGATGTCGAGGTTGATCGGCTTGAGCTCAACCGGCTTGTTCTGGCGGGGCAAAACCTCTCGTTCGAGGAGGTTCGCGCACAAGAGCAGGCCTTGACATTCGAGGCGCTTGGCGCGGAGCTGCGGGAGCGCATCGGGGTGGAAGCGGTCGATACGGACGTGCTGAAGACGCTGCGCCTCTACTCAGATGACGAGGGCTTCAACAACGCTGCCGCCGTCATGGCCGATGAAAACGAATTCGCCGGCATCGATGTGGTGCGATTCGGTGCGAGCGAAAATGAGATTCTCGATCGGGGGCGCTTTATCGGGGTATCGGCGCTGCGTCAATTTCAATCTGCTCTCTCGATGTATCGGACATACTACCAATACGAGAGAATCGAGGGCGCTCTACGCACAATGCACGAGCTCGTTCCCGAAGAGGCGTTTCGCGAGGCCGTCGCCAATGCCCTTGTGCACCGCCTCTGGGATTCGCCGGCGAACATACAGATCAGCTTCAAGAGCGAGGGCATTCGAATCACGTCTCCTGGGGGGCTTCCCCCAGGCATAAGCTTTGAGGAGTATGTGGGAGGCCGTGTCTCGATCTTGCGCAATCCCATTATCGGCAACGTGTTCTACCGCTTGAATTATATCGAGATGTTCGGAACGGGAATCGCTCGTATCTTGGCCTCTTACGATGGCGCAGCGGCTCTCCCCGAGTTCTCCGCATCCGACAACTTCCTGACGGTGGTGCTTCCCGTTTTGAGAAGCACGCAGCCGCTGACCCTTGGGGAGTCTGCGGTTTTGGAATGCTTCCGCAAGGGGCGGCTTCTCACTCGCGGTGAAGTGCAGGGAGCTGCAGGCATCGGGCGGGATATGGCCATCCGCACTCTCAACGATCTCATCGACAAAGGCCGTCTGCGCAAAGTAGGCTTCGGCCGTGCCACGCGCTATGAGCTGGTCTGACCGTTTGCTGTTGGCAACGGCGCATAGAAGGTACGTACACAGGACGCATTGAAAGCACAAGCAGCGCAAATCGAGGTGAAGTCATTGCGGCATGCTGAGGGCAAACCGAGGCAACTGGGGCAAGCTGCGAACTTGAATACGTGGATGCGGGATGTTTTCGCAAAGTGCGGGCTTCCGTAGCGCTCGTGGTGAACTATACTTCTCTCTTGCGTGAAAAAGTACCTCGGCATGGCCGGGGCGGCGCCAAGCTCTGAACCTGGTCAGGACCGGGAGGTAGCAGCCATAAGGGGCCGCTGACGAGCGCCCCTGCCTTTCCGAGGTACTTTTGCATTTGTATCGTTATCTATGACCGAACGCAGGGGATGAATGGGCGTCATTGAGTTTTTTGCCAACTTGCTTTCCGACCCACGGGGGGCGATTGCCGGTTGGATCATCGCGCTCGGTCCCATCTGGGTGTATACGCCGCTTTTCCTCATCGTGTTCGTCGAGACGGGCGTCGTGTTCTTTCCGTTTCTGCCGGGCGATTCGCTTTTGTTCGCGGCGGGGGTGTTCTCCACGCCGGGCGGTGGGCTCGACCTCGTTGCCACGCTCATCGTGTTCTATGCGGCGGCGATTCTCGGCAACACGTCGAATTATTGGATCGCGCGCTTCCTCGGCAAGCGCATCATCGATTCGGGCAAGATCAAGGCGCTCACGCCCGAGCGCATGGCGAAACTCGATGAGTTCTTTGTGAAATACGGTGGGCTCACGATCGTCATCACGCGCTTCATGCCGTTCTTTCGCACATTCGCCCCGTTCATTGCGGGAACCGGCCATATGAATTTCGCGAAATTCACGATGTGGAACGCCGTCGGCGGCATTTCGTGGGTGACGGCGTTTGTTCTCGTCGGCTATTACTTCGGAGGCATCCCGCTCGTGCAGGAACACTTCGAGATCATCGTTTTGGGCATCGTGGGCGTTTCGGTGCTTCCTGCTATCATCGGCGCGATCAAAGGGATTCTCTCCTCGCGGAAAGCGGGAAAGCAGCAACCAGAAGAGGTGGAATAGAAGATGGCAGAAGCGCTTTATCGGAAGTACCGTCCGCAGATATTTGAGGACGTTGTGGGACAAGAGCATATTGAGCGCACCCTGAAAAACGCCCTTGACCAAGATAAAGTCAGCCATGCCTATCTGTTTTGCGGCCCGCGCGGCACCGGCAAAACAACTACGGCGCGCTTGCTTGCAAAGGCGCTTCTCTGCGAGAACGGCCCCACGACATCGCCCGACGGCACATGCGAGGACTGCCAGCTGATCGCTCGCGGCGAGCACCCCGATGTGTATGAGCTTGATGCCGCAAGCCGTACGGGCGTGGAAAACGTTCGCGAGGAGATCATCGGTCGGGTGAATTTCGCACCGACGCGGGGGCGCTATAAGGTGTATATCGTCGACGAGGTGCACATGCTTTCAACGGCGGCTTTCAATGCGCTTCTCAAAACGCTTGAAGAACCGCCGGCTCACGTGGTGTTTATCCTCTGCACGACCGATCCGCAGAAGGTTCCTGAGACGATCCATTCGCGTTGCCAACGCTTCGAGTTTCGTCGTATCTCCGCCGAGGAGATCGTTTCGCGGCTTGGCGCCGTTTGCGTTGCCGAGGGGGTGGAATTTGAAGCCGAAGCGCTCGATCTTATCGCCCATCGTGCCGAGGGCGGCATGAGAAACGCGCTCACGACGCTTGAGCAGCTCATCGCATTTGGCGAGGGGAATGTGACGATGGAGGTTGCCGAGCGTATGCTTGGCTCGATCGATTCAACGGAGCTCGCGGAGATCGTTCGAGCGATCGGCAAACGCGATGTGGCGACATGTTTCCGTTGGACCGCTGAATATACGGAAAGCGGAGCCGACCTCGCGCAGTTCACGATGGATCTCGCGGAGCACTTCCGCAATATGTACATCATGTCGCTCGCCGGAGCGGATGTGGCGCTTGAGGTGAGCGAGACGACGAAACGCGAACTTGCCGATGAGCTGACCCTTTTTGGCTCTGAGCGGCTCGCACGTCTTCTGGGTGTGCTGGGAGATCTTGCGTTTGAATTGCGGACTTCCACGAATGCGCGGCTTTCTTTTGAAATCGCGCTCACGCGGATGGTGCGTCCGGAATCCGACCTCACGCTTGATGCTTTGTCGGAGCGCATCGAGGCGCTTGAACGCGCCGTAGCTGCGGGAGCGACAGCTCGTCCGGCAGCTCAGGCAGCCCGTCCGGCAGCGACGGCGCCCACGTTTGCGGAGCCTGCGCGGCCTGCGGCATCGGCAGCACCTGCTGAAACTGCGTCGCAAACAGCAGCGCCATTTGAATCCTTCGAAGTGCCGACTCCCTCGGTTGTCTCTCCCGCACCTGCCGACGCATCTTCGCTGTCTGATCTCGCTCAGCGCGCACCGCAAATGGCACCCTCATTGCATACGCTCGCAAATCCGGCGGCGCTTCAGCGCGTATGGGGTGCGGCGATGAACGACCTCAAAAAGGCCAAGATGGCCTATGGGGTGTTTTTCATGAACGCAAACGTGTCGCTGGCAAGCGATGAATCAGAGGTTGTGATCGAGTTTTCTCCTGATAACAGTTTCGCCTATCAGGCGGTTACCAAGCCCGAAGCGCAGCAAAGCCTCGCGCAGGCGCTTCTAGCAGCGTTTGGAGCGCCCGTACCATACTCGGTGAGATTGGCCCAAGGAAAAGCTCCGGCGGCGCGAATGAGTTCAGCTCCGGCGAGCACGCCGGCGCGAACAGCTCCGGCTCCGGCTCCGGCGAGCACGCCGGCGCGA
>CANQTB010000125.1 GCA_947626665.1 uncultured Eggerthellaceae bacterium | reverse complement strand
TATATTGGCGAGCGACCTCGCGGCACCGCTCTTCAAGCTCCTGCTTGCGCAGCAGATTGCCGGAATCCACGCCGCCGTAGATGAAGTTCGCGCCCCAGCGGCTCGACAGATCCTTCTCGGTGAAAAGCACCATCGTCGCCACGATGACGGCGATGATCGCCAAAAGCGAGACGAGCGTTTCCCCATGCCCGCCGAGAACGTCGGGGGCCTCCACGAAAGTCGCCGTCACGCGCCCGAGCCACATGAGGATCTGGCGGACCCCGCGCTCGATGCCGAAGAGCCATACGGCCGAAACGCCATATCGATAGCAGATGTTCGCCCAGATGAGCATGATGATAATGGATTGCGCCGTGTAGGCGGCGAGCATGCAGAAGCTCTCGACTGCCGTCTGGCGTTGGCCGAACACCGCCACGAGGAACAGGGCGAGCACCGCAAGCGGCAAGGCCACGCGATAGATGATCCCGAAATCGAACCGACCGCCCCTCACGGCGACGCCGACGAACACGAGGGCACCCACCACGACGACACCTGGCGCGGAATGCGGTCCGAACGTGCCCTCATAGAGTCCGCCCGCTTCCATGAGACCGTAACCGAAGGCATATGCCGCCATAAAGAGAATGGCTTTCCACGGAAGTGAGAATCGATGATAGGAGGTACTGGGAAGCTCCGTTTCGGGAATCTGCCCGAAACCTCGCCACGCACAATAGAGCGAGAGCAGGGGAAGGATGGCTGTCATCACGAAAAGCCACGGCAGCATAAACCCGCGATAAACGTAGATGATAAGTGCCCCGATGACGATTGAGGCCGAATAGTACAAAGCGACGCGCAGCGGATTCAAGCAGGAATACAGCTCGCTCCAGAGCAGGATGAGAAGCCCGATGCCGAATCCGCCGAGAATACTTGCACAAGCTCCAATGGCCGTCGTAGAAGCAGGGAAGAGCGATGCGGTAAACAGAAGGATGGTGGCTGTCATCAGCGTTATGCCGCTCACGGCGTAAACCGATCGCTTGTTGAAGAACGGCGCGATGTGCTTCGCGAGGAGCGTGCAGCCGAGTGCGGTTGCCACCATCGCCCAGTCGAACACGTCGCGAACGGAAAAGCCAAAGGCGGGGAAATCGATAAAGGTGCCGACGAAGGAAAGCTCGATCCATGCGCGATAAACGCCAATCCCGAGGAAAACAAGGGGCACTTGAAAGGCGTGGAAATGCTGGACCTTTTCGTTTTGAGTTGTTTCCGAAGCCGAAGCGTCCATCGATTCTCTGCCTGTTCTTCTTTATTGTTACCCCTACAGGAGAAAACACGGCGAATCTCGGGACATCATTGAGGGCTAAGGCCGTTTGACGACGAGGTAGCGGCTATAACCCACATCCCCTTAAGGGGAGATTATAGGGAGTTTTTCGTAGACGGCGAGGCAAAACAAACATTTGGCAAGCCCTTAAGAAGGAAATAATGGGTTATATCGGGGGGTTATGATATTCATTAATAGGGGGGTTATAAAAATCAGCCGCTCGTTATGGGAAGCGGTCGATGCGAAAACCCCGATTTCCCTTTACCGTAACCGCGTTTCTATATCACTTGCGCTCGATACACGGCCGACGAATGCCTTTTGCCGTTGAGCGCACGTCAGCTCACCGAAGGAGGGAAAATGACTGACATTTCTCGGCGTGATCTTTTCAAATTTGGCGGAGTGGCCGCTCTCGGCGTTGCCGGAGCATCGGCGTTTGCCGGCTGCGCGCCGCAATCCGCGAGCAAAGAGTCCGCGAGCTCCCAGGCCGGCGGTTCGGCCGCTTCCAACACGACCCCGAGCTTCTTCGTGAAGCCGGATCCCATCACCGACTTCGCCGCGACGCATGACTACGACGTCGTTGTTGTGGGCGCTGGCGCCGCTGGCGTCTGCGCGGCGTTGAAGGCGTTCCAAGACGGCGCCAAGGTCGCGCTGCTCCAGAAGGAGGCGACGGCCATTTCGCAAGGGAACACCTGCACGTCCATCCTCACGGGGAATTGTGCGCCTGGCGGCGTGGAGGCCCTCATCTCCGAGCTCGTCGAGGTCTGCGACTGGCGCGCTGATCGCAACCAAATCGCCGTCTGGGCCTACAACTCCGAAGAGGCGCTCAAATGGCTCTGGGACATCGCCCAGAAAGCCGGCGCTCAGGTTGTCGATTCCACCGCGAAGTGGACCGGCCCCATCAAGAACGTCGACGGCTTTGCGATGGACTACTTCAGCTTCGACTTCGGTCCGAAGCCCTACAACACCGGTTCCGGCATGAAGGACATCTGCGCTTGGGCAGAGGGCGAAGGTCTTGAGATCTTCTATGAGACGCCCGCCGTGCAGCTCGCGCAGGATGAGTCCGGCGCTGTCACCGGCGTGGTCGCCCAACCGAAGGGCGGGGACTACGAGCTGTTCAACGCCGCCAAGGGCGTCATCGTCGCAACCGGCGACTATGAGAACGACGAGGAGATGATGGCCTATTACGAGCCTGCGATGTCCAACATCTGGAAGAAGGAAAGCGGCAAGACCGGCGACGGCCAGAAGATGATGGTCTGGGCCGGCGGCGTCATGGAGACGAACTGCGGCGCGAAGGTGCAGCACGACTTCGACGCAGGCCCGGGCTCGATGGCCGACATGCCGTTCCTCTGCCTGAAGAACGACGGCACCCGCTTCTGCAACGAGGCGCGCTCCGAGATGGCCGCCATGGGCAACTTCCTGAAGAGCGAGGCCGACTCCGGCTGGTACACCCAGATCTTCGACAGCAACTACATGACCGATTGCGCCGACTGGCCTGGCGCCCTTATTCCGCCTGAGGGAATGGTGAACTATATGCCCGAGGTCGAAGGCGAGAAGACGGGCGTTTATGACAGCCTGATCAACACCTACAGCGCCGACACCATCGAAGAGCTTGCCGAGAAGCTCGGCATCGAAGATGTTCCCACGTTTGTGAAATCCGTCGAGCGCTACAACGAGCTCGTGGAGAAGGGCGTTGACGAGGACATGGGCAAAGAGGCGAAGTGGCTCAAGCCCATCGTGCAGCCCCCGTTCTATGGCATCCATCGCCACATCGGTCTTTCCACCATCATCCATGGCGTGAACGTGAACACCGACCTGCAGGTGCTCGATGAGAACAACGAGCCGATCCCCGGCCTGTATGCCGTTGGCAACTGCGCCGGCGGAAGCTTCGGCGCTCCCGACTATCCGATGACCGTTCCCGGCCAATCGCTCGGACGCGCCCATACGCTGGGATATGTGGCCGGCAAGCTGGTGGCGAGTCTCTAAAGGTAATCCTGCAATAGACGAAGCGCCTTCGCGGTGCATTGAGGGCCCGGCGTTTGCTGGGCCCTCGCCGTTCTACTGGCGTGCCGTTGGCGATGACTGGCGATAGGCGATGGCAAATTCGCCTTTGTGCGGTCTTCGGAATGCTTTTTCGCGGGATTTTGCTGAAAGTGCTGGTTCACCAGCGTCTTTTCTGATATGGTGACGTTTGCTCGACCGCACCTTTGGGCGGGAAGAAAAATGAAGATTAAACACAGCACAACGAGCATCGTCATCATGACCAGCATGACGCTGGCCCTCACGTGGGGGTTAGTATCTTCGGCCCTCGCCGCGGAGCAAGGGTTCAGAAGCTCATACCTTGAATTCGATTCGCCGATCGTCGATCTGGCGGCAGATGACGCTCCTGCGCCGGCGGAGGGCGATGAGCTTTCCCCGACGGCCTTAGCCAACAGGAGCGGCCAAAACGAAGCGACGGCCGCGAACGGCGAAGCAGCGCCCGCTGCGAACAGCGAGATCGCGCCCCTCTCGCTTGAGGGCAGTCCGTCGCCGACCATTCCCACCGAGGTCTTTGAAACCACCATGGTGCCGTGGTCGGTGAACGCGCATGCCAACGACGGCAGCCTTGCCGCCTACGACACGGCCTATCGCGTCTATTACAAGAAAGAAAACGCTTACCAGAACAAGGCGGTTCCCGCGCTCATGGCGCAGGACGACACCACGTTCTGGGAAGGCAGCAGCAACGGGAACAACGGCGTCTGCCAACTCGATTTCACGTTCGACAAGATGGAGGAATTCTCGACCATCGTCTACGGTTCGCGCACCGACGCGTCGTTGAAGGGCTTTGCGACCGAATACAACGTCTACATCTCGCTCGAAGATACCGGCAACAGCTGGCATCAGGTGGCGCACGGAACTGGCGCGGTCACCTCGTCGCTCTGCACGATCGCGCTCACCAAGGACGGCAGCAACCTTTCCGCCCAGCGCGTGCGTTTCGAATTCCTCTCTTCCAAAGAGAATTATCCTTCTTGTCGTCAGATGCGCTTCTACAAAACCGACCCCTACGAGCACGTGCTCGACGGCATTTGGGGAGATTATGCGAAAACCAGCCTGAGCTCCTCATTTTCCCGTGACGAGATCGAGGGAAAGCTCGCGCAACTTGCCGCCGCGCCGGGGTATGAGGTGAAGTACTGCCCCTACGCGGAGCGTGCGCGGGGAATTCTCGACGGTACCTTTGGCTTCGACGAAACGCTCGAGCGCTCGAACCAGCACGACCGTGCGGCGGATGCGCGCACATCGGATGCCATCGGTTGCTGGGGAGATGTGGCGGGATACGCCCGCTCGCAGCTGAAGTACTCGAACAACACGACGAACCGCCAGCCCACGGGCATCTGGTACCCTTCAGGCGAGGAGATCCACGTGTGGGTCTATCGCGAGAACCCGAGCGATCCGCTGCCGCTCATCCACTGGGCGCAGCCCTATGGCTATTGGGCGAGCTGGCACGGCAACACCACGCAGCTTGTTGAGGGCGAAAACGTTCTCACCGTGCCGACGTATAAGACGAGGGACTATAAAACGTACGACATCGTTTCCGGATGCGTCGCCTACATCGAAAACCCCTACAGCGAAACTCAGCAGCCCGGCACCGTGAAGGTGTATTTCGAAGGCGGCAGGCACTATCCCGTCTATCGCTTGGGTGATAACGTGGACGCCTTCATGGCCGATCTGCGCGCGCAAGCCGACCGCATTCGCGCCGACCGCACGTCTGATATGGATTGCGTGGAGCTTGTGAGCGATCATGTGATTCTCACGGTGCGCGCCACGCGTGCCGACGAGCTTTACGGCTCAACGTCGCATGATCCGCAGGCCTCGCTCGCGCTTTGGGACAGCACGCTGAAGCGCAGCTATGAGTTCGACGGCATCTCGTTCAATCCCGAAGATAAAAACTACGATCCGCGTAACGAGCACCTCAACGAGAACTACCGCGTCTCGCAGGTGTGGGACTTGGGATGGATGCTCACGGCGGGCGAGCACATCGGCGTGTATACGGGCGGCGAGGCGGAAGACGTGCTCATTGATGCGATCGACGATTTCGGCAACTCGAAGATCGCGCCGAACTGGGGCCTCATCCACGAGTTCGGGCACAGCATCGATATTCCCGATCGCACGATCCAAGAAACCACGAACAACATGGTGGCGAACTACATCGCCACGCGCGACTCGGGAATGATCCGCAACCTCGCCGACATCGTCCGTGCCCACGAGATGGGCGAGCCTGATTACGTTGAGGGCACGAAGTTCGCGGAGAACCGCTACAACTTCATGCCGTTCTTCCTCGTGGAATCCATCTGGCCGGGCTGGTGGGGCAAGGTTGAGAACCTCTATCGCGACACGGAGGTGAACACGAAGGAGTTCTCCACGCAGATACCGAAGACGCAGCGCTTCGTCTATCTGGCGTCGCTTGCCGCCGGCTACGACCTTTCCTATTGGTATGAGAAATGGGGGCTTTCGATCGACGCCGGAAGCGAGCAGGC
>CANQTB010000124.1 GCA_947626665.1 uncultured Eggerthellaceae bacterium | reverse complement strand
ACTCATATGACCGATGATGCGTCAATAAGAAAATAAAGCTCCAACCCATCCGGCCAAAGATGGGTTGGAGCTTGCCATCGTCTGCCGTTTTCCCTTCACGACGTGTTATACCATCCGTCAAGCACTGTGAACAGTCTCATATCCGCGTGTCGCCTCCGGAGAAACCTCCGGATTGGTTGCCGCATATAGATGCTTTCGGCTGGGAGGTGCCACTTCATGAATTTGATTCTAGCGACGCACGCGGCCTAACGGGCTGTGCATAGTCGAGTCGTGGGTCACCCCAGCGCCATCGAAGGAAGAAGCGGAAGACGAGGTGTATGCCGATAACATGTGCCTTGGCTAAGCGGTCCCTTCACCCTATGCGGCGTTTTCCGTCGCGATCCAATAGATCCACTCGCAAAGCTCACGGGCGAGCGCCGCATATACCTTGTTCTTCTCAAAACCGCGCTCTTCTAAGGTCTTCTTTCTTTTGTAGAGGCGCTTTCTGCATTTGACAGCCTTCGCGTTTTCCTTCTTGGCATCGCATGTGCCGCGATAGGGCCTGTCATAGGCGTGGACCGCCTCTATCAGAAGGCGGCGCAGATTCGAGTTCCCGCATTTGGTGACTGAACCCCTTGATGTCTTCTTTCCGCTGGAGCGCTCGGAGGGCACAAGGCCTATGTAGGCAGAAAACGCAGATCCTTTCTTGAACCTTTCGAAGTCATAGACCTCGGCCGCCAAGGAAAACGCCGTGGTAAGGCCGATGCCGTGGATGGCGCTTAGGCGGGCGATCGTCTCCGCGAGCTCCTTTGAGGCCTTGGCTTCTTTCCGTATTTCATCGTCTATCTCGGAAAGCTTTTCTTCCAGATAAAGGACCGCCTCGAGCTTTTGGCGGAATGCGAAGGTATCGCATGGCTCATTAAACTCAAAGGAGGCCGCCCATTTGTAAAACGCCTTCGTCCAGCGGTGCTTGGTGAGCGTGTATTGCGTATGCGTCTTGAGCAGAAACGACGCCACCCTCTGCTTGGCGCGCCTGAGGTCCGTTGCCACCTCGGCCCGAAGCTTCGAGAGGT
Source organism: uncultured Eggerthellaceae bacterium (assembly GCA_947626665.1). Lineage (GTDB taxonomy): Bacteria > Actinomycetota > Coriobacteriia > Coriobacteriales > Eggerthellaceae > CANQRF01. The sequence goes on along the minus strand of CANQTB010000124.1, from coordinate 4,749 downwards.
TTCGCAGGCTCTCCTCACGCTCGGTCGGAATGTAGACCTCGCGCACCGATCCCGCGGCCAGCATGCGGGCGAGCCACTGGGCATCCACACGATCGTTTTTCACGCGGTCGGTCCGATAGGGAAGCTTGGACGTTGCCGCCACAACGCATCTTATCCCGGCGCCGTTGAGCGCCCGGGCGAGCTCAAACCCGGTGGGCCCCGCCTCGTAGACGCAGCATAAAGGTTCGGCAAAGCCGTGCTGCCTTATCCACGAGATCGCTTGTGCTGGGTCTTCGGAAAGAACATCTTCTGCGACAACCCCCGTATCCGCCGATAGTGCGCATATTGCATTTTTCTTTGAGTGGGTGTCGATGCCGATACTGGTACAATACTTCATCAGGAGCCCCCTTCGCTTTGTATGTGGTAATCAACTACCGTCTCGTTAATGACTTTAACGATTGTTGCCTAATCCACGGTTTACAAAAAGGGGCTCCGACCGTTTTCATCATCGGTCATATTTTCTAGCAGGAGAAGCGCGTAAAATCTTTTCAAGCCATTCAATTCATGCTTATTCGATTGAGCAGATCGAACGTAACGTTGCTTCTATTGCTATCGCCACTTTGTTCCTTGAAGGAGAAAATCGTTCTTGGAAGGCCAGAATTCGATTTGTAAAATACAGCGAAGATGATGTCGCTGCAGATTGGGAAGATGGCACATGGAAAGTAATGCAGTATGCAATAGATCCTTTCCGCGAATGTGGCGCTGACATCTCATAAGGCGACTCTAAGCAAATAGAGCAACATCAATTTCAGCCCAGATGCCTTGACTACCTTCTACGCTGTGCTAAGCGAAGGATTCCAGGTAGGCGACAACGCTGCATTCTAGAGGCGTGCGCTGCCAGCCTCAATAACATATTGGAGTGTACCGCTTGAAGCGCTAATACTTGCCTTACGTACCATTATTTCTGCTGCTTCTATGCGACAATAGTTGATTACTTAGGATATAGACAGGAGCAAAACATGTTTGCACTAGAAGTCACGGCGACTAACTATAGGAACGTTAGCTGCGAGACGGTTAAGTTCTCTCAGCCTTGCACCTTTTTGGTGGGCGAGAACAGTCTGGGCAAAACGAATCTCCTATATTTACTGCGAACGATCTTCACTAGGAGAAGCTTTGACGAAAGCGATTTTCACGACATCGGCGTACCTATTTCAGTAACCATCAAATTGAAGCTTTTGCCCGAAGAAATTGGGTTTTTCAATGATATTGCAGACCCAGACAACACGACCAATGTGACGGTCGAGGCATCTGCTGAAGATCCCGAATCGGACATCCTCTACCTACACAAACCAACGGGCGAACAAATCCCCGCATCTGTGATGCGCCAGATTTCGTTCTTCCTTTTCGAGACGCTAAACGCGAATAGTCGTGAGCTGAACTACGACCAGAAGCACGGAGTTGGACGCGTTCTGTCGAGGGGGCTCGGTATATACCAGCAGAAGAACGGAATATCAGTACTGGACTTCTTCGATCGGGTCAAACTTGACGGACTCATCGCCTATCTCAACAGCTTAGTATCCAAGATCAGCCTTCTGGCACCCTTCGGCGTCCATGCTGGCATCGACGACAGAGAGCCTGAGATACTTGGTTCTGTTGTCACGCTGACGGACATCAACAACTTGCACTTCAGACGATCAAGCAGCGGAGTTCAGTATATCGCGCTAGCGGTCATGCAGATCCTGGATTCCATAATGCGACTTTCAGATTCAAAGATGGAAAAGTGCACATTCACCAACACAAACGGTGAGCGGGTATTCTCGGCGATACTTGCTTTTGACGAGCCGGAAGCTCATCTTCACCCCTACATGCAGCGAACTCTTACGAAATACTTATGCGCAATCGCATCAGGGGAAGAGGACGGGTTCAACGAGCTGGTTAAGGAGTACTTCAATATAGATAGAATCAGAGCGCAGATTATCATTGTCACTCATTCACCGAGCATCATATCTCCAGACTACAAACCAATAGTACGCTTCGGTCAGCGCAGCAACGGCACTGTCTCGATATCTTGCGGGGCTGACCTTGTCCTGAGTCTCCCCTGTAGGAAGCAAATCATCGCCCAATTTGACTCTATAAAGGAGGCTTTCTTCTCGCGGGGAGCCCTCGTTGTCGAAGGAATAACCGAGTCCACTGCGGTTCGAGGGTTCGCACTTTCTCGAGGTATCGATCTAGACAATCTCGGTCTGATAATCGTAGCAGCGGACGGAAAGGAAACCGTCCCAACAATTTGCGAGTTATTGGAACAGTTCGATATTCCGGTATGCTCCATCGTGGATAGGGACACTAGCTCCCCCGTCACATCGGGGAACTTCGTGACGACAAATGAAATCGACCTTGAGGCCGAACTCGTCGAGTCGCTATTTGCGTCCAATAACCAAGCAACGTTCATTACCCTACTCGAGAACTACGAGGTCCAAGGTAGGTCCTACACTCTTCAAGAAAGTCTACTGAAAAAGAAGGCCAAAAAATACGATCCCGTTCTGTTTTCTAGCTACACTTTCACTAATATGGACTTTAGCGGTTTCGAATTTGACGAGACATTCCCCGATGACGATCTCACCCGCCTAATGATGTACACTTGGCTCTCGAGCAAAAAAGTCGCCGTTCTTGGCGCGATGATCGGCGATGAGATACCATCTTCTGCTGTGCCGCAATGCTATATCGACATTATTAACGTCTTGATGGGGATGGCGTTGTTATGGGCTTTGACAAATCGCAAGCTGCCGTTATAGAGGGCCTGCTCCCCAGAATTTTCGTCGAGGCTCCTGCAGGGTACGGGAAGACGTTTACGATGACCGAGAAAATCATCGAAGATTTTCGTAGAAACCTCATCCCAGCGCCTAAAAGAATTCTAGCCCTGACATTCAGCGTAAACGCTGCCCGAAAGATGAAGAACGACATACGCGCCGAGTTGCTGCAAACCAAGCAAGGCACAGACAACCGTGTCGATGTCTACAATTATCACGCGCTCGCACGTCGCATACTCGAGCTTTATGGTCCTTTGTTGTTGGGGCTTTCTGTGGATCTCAATAGCTGCGCTCAGCTAAACGAAGGTCAAGTATTAAATCATTTTCAAAAATCAAAACTTGCCCTAGATCCTCAAGTGAACCACGTACTGACGAGCTTCTCCGCCGCTGTAAGAAATTGCGACGAAGTTGTTCTTGACGACCTTATTGACTCATACAACCAAATCCTTCTGGCAGTGCTGATTCCCCAAAACTGCATCACGTACAACGGAATCTTGACCCTAGCATCTAAGCTTTTGCTTGAACACGAGCCCATCCAACGCTTCTATTGTATGCTCTACCCTTACGTAATCGTCGACGAGGCCCAGGACACCAATCTCTTAAGCTACCAGCTGCTCAAGTTGATAGTTGGAGACGAGACGCGCATATGTATGTTCGGTGACTCCCTCCAACGAATATACGGCTTTATCGGCGCTATCCCCGATTTTGTCAAGAGATGCCAGTTGGAATTGGGGTTAGCTTCGCTTAGGCTGACTACTAATCATAGATTCGCCGAAGGGTCCAGCATGCAGCTGCTCGACCTAAATCTTCGAGAAAATATCAAGGACCCTGTAACTCCTTCGATCAGTTCAAGCGTATCCGTGCCGTTGCTCTTCCTGAAGACCGTAAACGGCGAACTCCAGAACACATGCAATATCGTTAAGACAATCCACTCTGTTCAGCCCGAATCGACAGTGGCCATCTTACTTCGCTCGCGTGGCTTCTATGGCACCGAACTGCCTAGCGTGATGGCCAAAAACGGGTTAGACTTTTTTGAGGCACTGTTCGAGGAAGATAGCTCAGAGTACATTGAATTCAACCGACTTTGTATCCAACTTCTAGGCGAAGTCTCGGGGCATACGGGTGAATTATCTCTGGCCGATTTGAGGCGCTTCGAAAAGCTCATAAATACAAGGGTCGACACAAACAATTACGAGCACGCAGATTCCTACAAGCAGCTTATTGGGGCACTAGTCGCCCAAATCGAGGCCGAACTGGTCTCTGCGAGTCCGCAAGCTAAGCACGAGTTCGCAATTAGTATCTTCGAGAATCGAGCATTGTGCCATGTGCTTGAATACATCCCTTCGCGAACGGTGCTTACAACAATGCATTCCGCAAAAGGCCTAGAGTGGGACTATGTCGTAATTCCCGAAATGATGCAGTGGGTTGAGCCAGCATGGCCCCTGTGCCAGGAATGCGCAATCAAAAAGAAGCTGAGCAGTTGCAATAAAAATAAATGCAATCTCAAAAATACGCGTTTACCAAACAGCTACAGCGATGAGCTATGTGTCTTCTATGTTGCCGTTACCCGCGCTAGACGGAATGTGATTTTCCTCGCTTCGACAGACCGTGTCAACAAAGATGGAGAGCATAAGACGGGAAATCTCTCGTGTTTTCTTCAAAGACCAGGCATATCGATAGCCAAAGTCGGAAACCTTACCGATCTCGTTCTGTAGCGTCGTTACCAACCCAGCATATTTTTCTATCTCGATCGTTTCACTGATGCACGCTCGCTCAGGCTAACACGCTGAGTCATAAAATAGTAACCGGTATGAACGATGCTTTGATTGGTGAAACAGATCAACTTGCCTCTACTATTGGCAGAATAGGTGCGGCAAGGCAAATTATTGATTATTGCGCGCTAACTGACCCACTGTTCCATATGTGACTGGTACATCGTTCCGCATACTGTTGGTACATACCG
>CANQTB010000123.1 GCA_947626665.1 uncultured Eggerthellaceae bacterium | reverse complement strand
TATAAAGGGCTCTTGGCAACTTTCAGAAAGGAAAACACATGAAGCATTTAACAGTCAACATCAAGTCATTTTTCGCATTCTTTGCCGCTGTCGTTTTATCTGTTTCATTGTGCGCGTGTGCAGGAAGTTCTGAATCGAAGCAATATGTCGATACATGGGTGCATGAAACGCCATCTGGAACTACCGAGACAATCGTTCTTAAAGACAATGGTAAAGGAACAGCCCTTTCAGGTGATCTCGGATATGATTTCACCTGGTCACTAAAGAACAAAGATGGAGAAAACTGCATAGAGGTCACAAATCCGCAGAACAACCAGACGATGGATATGACAATTTCTGAGCAGAACGGAAAGACTGTTTTAATAGCAAATGGATGGATTTATTATCGCGAAGCAGAGCTTGATAGTGCGTCCACGGATGCGGAGAGCGCCAACCTAAGCTCAGAGACTGACACCTCATCAAATATCAATACAACCCAGAACTCCAATCAATCTCAATCCAGCAAAACGAATAGCAAGGCACTGGACAGTTTCGATGAAGAGGCCGTTCTCTCCCAACTTCAAGTTCAGGAGCTTTCCCATAATAGTCGCTTTACCAATAAAGCATTTTTGATTATCACCAATAATTCCGACTTCGATTTATCGATTGATGTAGATGCGCTTTTCTATGATGAGAACGGATCGCGTATAGCAGCAAAGAGCGCGAGCCTCGATGCAGTCGAGAGCACGCAACCAGTCGTCGTTACCTTCTCTCTTGATGAAGGGTATGCCACCATGGATTATGAGCTTTCCGTCGAACCTGAAGATTTTTACGAATGCGTGTATTCAGATCTATCGTATGAAGCCTCAGAAGCGAAAAACAAAATTGTGCTTTCCGTTACTAACAATGGATCTGAAGCTGCAGAATTCGTGCAAGCAGAAGTTCTATTCTTTATGGGCAACGAGGTCGTGAGCTCTAATTATAGTTATTTCACCGATGACGATTTCGAGCTCAAGCCAGGGGAAACGATCCATGAAGAAATAAACTGCTACGAAGATTTTGATTCTTATCAGGTCTTTTTATCCGGAAGGAGGTAATCCTTCTCCTCTTCTCCTATGACGAGATCGCCATGAAAATGCTGGGCGATTCGAGCCTCAGCTACCGAGGCCCCTTTCAGTTAAGGTCTGTTTTACAAACGACGCGACGTCTGTTGTGAAGCGTCCTTCATCGAAATCCCTTCGCGCTTCGCGCAGAAGAGACCGCATCTCAGCTTCGTAGCGAGCTTCCTCACGTGCCTGCGAATGATAGATAGGTGTCACCATGAAACCCCTATCGACTATCATTCGCAGACATATAACGGGCATTGCGAAATGTTCCGACCTTTTTCGCTTTGCCCTCTTTCACCAAAACACCCAACACCGATTCTATCGTCGAAGGGCTAATGTCAGGAAGCAACTTGACGAGATCCTTCTTTGCGAGAGGGAAAAGACTTTCCAGAACAGCGTGTTCAACACGCTCGCGTTTTGTCGCTGGTCTATCACCAACAAGAAGAAAGCGTGAGTCAAACTCTTGATAGCATCCAAGGAGCATCGCAAGGAAGTTTTCCATAAATGGCGTATAGTCGCTCTGATTTTCCTGCCATCCCTGCGATGATTCTCGGAGCGATTCGTAATACCAAGCTTTATGATCGTTGATTTGCTTTTCGAAAGAGACGTATTTTCCCACGTCGTAGCCCTCTTGATAAAGCAGAAGCAGCGAGAGAAGCCGAGAAACACGTCCATTGCCATCTGAAAAAGGATGTATACACAAAAAATCAAGGATGAAGCACGCAATGAGAAGCAACTTATTCACGCGAGCATCGTCATGGGCTATTGCGTAGGCGAGCATGAGCTGTTCCATGTCTTCTGGCGTGTCAAGAGCACTCGTCGGACGAAACCGGACATGATATTTCCCCGATTCGTCCCTGTCGGCGATTACGTTATCGGTTGTCTTGTACCCGATTTTTGCATTGGGAACATATGACAGAATCATACGATGAAGCTCGATAGCTGTTCGTTCGCTTACCGCCAGTTCGCGGTAATACCGATGAATATAATCAAGCGCATCGCGATACCCGGTAATTTCCTGCTCGTCATGATCTAAGGGCGCAGTCGTTCCACTTGCCAATTCAGCAATGCGTTCATCGGTTGTGATGATTCCTTCGATCGCGTTTGAAGTCTTTATCGATTGAACCCGGGCAATCGCCTCAAGCGGCTCCATCAACGTGGGATAGCGTTCCGAGCGATGTTTCCCTTGCACTCTCAACTCTCCGATAGCCGTAGCCGTATTGAGAAGGCGCATCGGCACGCTTCCGTTAACGAGAAACGTATAGTCAAAGCTATGCACTCGACACCTCTTTACTGCATACAATGATAATAGTTTCTCCCCATTATAGGATATTTACTGCATATTTTTCGCGATTCTTTGTGCAGTAAAGTCTTTATCTGACATTTATCTGCGATGCAGATAAGTTCGGCACACAAATGGGGCTTGCGAGCGCAGCTCGCAAGCCCCATCGTTCACAAGGTTTCAGCGAATGCTATTTGTCGGCAGGCCCTTTGTGGCCAAGTGCCGCCTGAGCCGCCGCGAGGCGCGCAACCGGCACACGGTAGGGTGAGCAACTGACGTAATCGAGTCCGATCGCGTCGAACGTGCGAATGGAATCGGGGTCGCCGCCATGTTCGCCGCAGACGCCGCATTCGATCTTCGGGTTGCCCTCATGGCCGAGCTTCACGCCCATCTCAACGAGCTTGGCAACGCCGGGATCGATCGTCGCAAACGGGTTATAGGGCAGCAGGTGCTGCTCCAGATATTGCGGGATGAACTCCGCTTCCACGTCGTCGCGCGAGAAGCCGAAGGTCGTTTGCGTGAGGTCGTTTGTGCCGAAGCTGAAGAAGTCGGCATAGTGCGCGATCTCATCGGCAGTCACGGCAGCACGCGGCAGCTCGATCATCGTGCCGATGGGGATCTCAAGTTCCACGCCCTCTTCTTCGGCAACCTGCTTGATCGTCTCTTCGCAGACACCGCGGAGCTTTTCAAGCTCGGGAACCACGGAAACAAGCGGGATCATGACCTCGGGCTTCGGATTCAGGCCTTCCTTCACCAAGCGCGCCATTGCGGTTGCGATCGCACGCACCTGCATGACGGGAAGCACCGGATAGACGATGCCCAAACGCACGCCGCGCAGGCCAAGCATCGGATTCTGCTCGGCAAAGCTGTCGATTTGCTCCATCAGGCGACGACGCTCGGCGATCATCTCAGGATCGGCGGAGGTTGCCTCGAGGCGGGCGATCTCAACGTCGATCGCACGCGGGCTCTCAAGGAACTCATGCAGCGGCGGGTCGAGCAAACGCACGATGACCGGCAGGCCGTCCATCGCCTTGAACATGCCGTAGAAGTCGCCCGTCTGCGCCTCGAACAGCTGCGCAACAGCGCGCTCGCGCACGCTCTCATCGGCATTGAGGATGAAGGTCTGGATGATTTGCTTGCGTTCGCCAAGGAACATATGCTCGGTGCGGCAAAGCCCTATGCCTGTTGCGCCAAAGTTGCGCGCGAGCTGGGCATCTTCAGGATTGTCGGCATTGGCGCGCACGCCAAGGCGGCGGATCTCGTCGGCCCATTCAAGAATGGTATCCAAGTCGCCGGTCAGCTCAGGACGTACAAGATCGACGGCGCCGAGAACCAGAATGCCGGTCGTGCCGTCGATCGAAATCATGTCGCCCTCGCGAATGACCACATCGGTGCCCGCAACGGCGGCTTGCTTCTTTTCCGCATCGATGCGCAGCGACTCAACGCCGCAGACGCACGGTGCGCCCATGCCACGCGCAATAACAGCAGCATGCGAGGTCTTGCCACCATGGGAGGTGAGAATGCCCTCGGCGGCGATCATGCCCGCGAGGTCGTCAGGCGTGGTCTCCCAGCGCACGAGCACGCAAGGCTTGCCGGCCTCGTTCGCAGCGACCGCATCGGCGGCGGAAAACACCGCCATACCGACGGCGGCGCCGGGGCTGGCATTGAGGCCCCTCGCGAGCACATCGTATTTCGCATCCTTGTCGAATTGCGGATGGAGCAGCTGGTCGAGCTGATCGGGATTCACGCGCATGACCGCTTCTTCCTTGTTGATCAGGCCTTCCTTCTCCATATCGATGGCGATCTTCAAAGCCGCGGCGGCGGTGCGCTTGCCAACGCGGGTCTGAAGCATCCACAGCTTGCTCTGCTCGATCGTGAACTCGATATCGCACATATCGCGGAAGTGCTGCTCGAGGACAACGAAGATCTCCTCCAACTCGGCACCCGCTTCCTCAAGGCCGGGCACGTGCTTCAGCTCGGAGATGGGGCTCGTATTGCGGATGCCCGCGACCACGTCTTCGCCCTGGGCGTTCACGAGGTAATCGCCATAGAATTCCTTCTCGCCGGTGGCGGGGTTGCGCGTGAACGCTACGCCGGTAGCCGAGGTGTTGCCCTTGTTGCCGAACACCATCGACTGCACGTTCACAGCGGTTCCGAGGTCGTCGGCGATCTTGTTCTGCTTACGGTAAAGCGTCGCACGCGGATTGTTCCATGAGCCAAATACCGCCTCGATGGCAAGACGCAGCTGCACCATCGGATCCTGCGGGAATTGGACGACGCCATCAACGACGAGGGTGGGATATTCCTCGGCGCTCACGTTGTCGGTGAAGATCTCCTTGAACTCTGCCACAAGCTCTTTGAGGTCGTCGGCGGTCAGATCGGTGTCGCTCGCTGCTCCGCGCTTATCGCGCATCGCGGTGATGGCGTTTTCGAACAGATCGCCATCAAGCCCCATAACGACGTTGGAGAACATCTGGATGAAACGACGGTAGGAGTCCCATGCGAAACGCGGGTTGTCGGTCTGCTTGATGAGACCGTTGATCGATTCGTCGTTCAAGCCAAGGTTCAAAACGGTATCCATCATGCCAGGCATCGACATCGGCGCACCTGAGCGCACGGAGACGAGAAGCGGATCGTCCTTATCGCCAATACGCTTGCCCATACGTTCCTCAAGATTGGCGCGATATTGGTCGATCTCGTCCAACGCCCCTTCAGGCCACGTGTTTCCCGCATTCGCATACTCCATGCAGGTTTGGCAGGTAATGGTGAATCCGGGAGGCACCGGCAACCCGATGTTCGCCATCTCGGCGAGGTTGGCGCCTTTGCCGCCGAGCACCATCTTCATGTCGGTGTTGCCTTCGGTGACGTTGTTGCCTTGGGCATCCTTGCCGAAGGCATAGACTCGCTTGACATCTTGGGACATAGTCTGCTCCTTACTTTACCGAAAAAGCATTGCTTTCCTGCATCATTTGTCACGCAAATAACAACGCGGACCACAAGGGATTTCTTCTGCGCATCCTCTTGCCGCAAATGAGCCAGATGCTTCCATAATACTCTTACTTTGTCGCCATCAAACCGAAATCGGCCACGCCGGTGAAAACGTTTACGAAGCTGTTGAGAAGCTTCAAACGGTTTTCACGTACCGCCGGATTCTCGTCCATGATCATGACCTGCGTGAAGAACTCGTCGACGGGCACACGAAGACGTGCGAGCTCGCCGAGCGCCTTCTCGTAGGCATCATCGGCAAGAGCGGCACACACCGCGTCCCGCGCAGCATCAATCGCATCGGCGAGAGCCGTCTCGGGCTCACCAAACAGTCCGCGATCAAACGTTTCGCCCAATTCGGGATCGCGCAGGTTGTTCGCGCGCGCATAGGCAAGCGCCAGATCTCGCATCTGGGCCGGCTCCTGCGCCCGCGCCTGCTCAAGCGCTCGCACGCGTTTGACGATCTCCATCGGCTCGCATACGCCTGTTGCAAGCACGGCGTCGATCACATCGGCACCAGCACCCTCATCGCGCAGA
>CANQTB010000122.1 GCA_947626665.1 uncultured Eggerthellaceae bacterium | reverse complement strand
GTCGTCGAAGTCGTTTACAACGCGGGTGAATACACCGTAAGCGGCACCTACTATCCTGCTGCCACGGCTGGCGCAACAGCTGCCGACGCCTTCAATAAAGCCGTGCAAACGATGAACGCGCGTATGGCGCTTCTGAAGAATCCGCTGACAGGTGCGGTGCTTGCGGGCGTGGGGACGCGCGATTTGGCGCCGGCGACTTTGGGAAGCCTGCATAACTATACCTCAACCTACGTTGGCCAAGATTCTCTTGGCGAGCTGGTGGCTGCTCATCCCAATGTGCAATACGAGGTGGAGCTTCCCAGCCCGTGGGTCTCGGTTCTCGCAAGCTTGCTTCCCATCTTGCTCATCGGTGGCATTCTGCTCTTTTTCTTCTTCTCGATGCAGAAGGCGAACAATTCGCAGATGAATTTCGGAAAGAGCAAGGCGAAGAAATCGCTTGAGGAACGCCCCGATGTGAAATTCGACGACGTGGCGGGCGTCGATGAGGCCGTGGAGGAGATGCAGGAGATCAAGGATTTCCTCGCGAATCCGGCGAAGTACCAATCGATGGGTGCGAAGATCCCGCGCGGCTGCTTGCTCGTCGGCCCTCCGGGCACCGGCAAGACCTTGCTAGCCCGCGCCGTGGCAGGGGAGGCCGGCGTGCCGTTCTTCAGCATTTCGGGCTCCGATTTCGTCGAGATGTTCGTCGGCGTCGGCGCCTCTCGTGTGCGCGATCTTTTCAAGGATGCGAAAGAGGCGGCGCCCTCCATCATCTTCATCGACGAGATCGATGCGGTGGGTCGCCAGCGTGGCACTGGCCTGGGCGGCGGCCACGACGAGCGCGAGCAGACATTGAACCAGCTGCTCGTGGAGATGGACGGTTTCGAGTCGAACGATTCCGTGGTGTTGATCGCGGCGACGAACCGTGCCGACGTGCTTGATCCGGCGCTGCTGCGCCCGGGGCGTTTCGATCGCCAGATCGTGGTGGACACACCCGATGTGAAAGGGCGCGAGAAAATCCTTCAGGTTCATGCGAAGGACAAGCCGATCGGCTCCGATGTCGATCTTTCGGCGATCGCCAAACTGACGCCCGGCTTCACCGGCGCCGACCTCGCGAACCTCATGAACGAGAGCGCGCTTCTGACCGCTCGTCGTGGGAAGAAGATCATCACGATGCGCGAGGTGAACGAATCGATGGAGCGCGTGATCGCCGGTCCGGAACGTAAGGGACGCGTGCTTGATGAGCAGACGAAGCACACGATCGCCTATCATGAAAGCGGCCATGCGCTTGTTGGGCACAACCTCACGCACGCCGACCCCGTGCACAAGATCTCGATCATCTCGCGCGGTCGCGCGCTTGGCTACACGCTTTCCATTCCCAAAGAGGACAAGGTGCTGAATTCGCTTTCCGAGATGCGCGATGAACTTGCGGTGTTCCTCGGCGGACGCGTCGCCGAGGAGATCTTCTGCGACGACATCACGACGGGCGCTTCCAACGACCTTGAGCGCGCCTCGAAGATGGCACGGGCGATGGTCACGCAATATGGCATGTCGCCGCTTGGGACGCAGGTGTTCGGCCAACCGAACCATGAGGTGTTCCTCGGTCGCGACTACGGCAACACGCAGGACTATTCGGAGGAAACCGCGAAGCGCATCGACGACGAGGTTTCTCACATCATGAAGGAGGCTCATGACCGCGCCTATGAGATTCTCGATGCGCGTCGCGACCAAATGCATTTGATGGCCTCGGTGCTCTTGGAACGTGAAACGGTTGAGGGCGAGGCGGTGAAGGCTCTGCTCGACAACACGTGGCAGGACTACCTTGAGCACGAGGACGAGATCATCGCCGCGAAGGAGCGCGAAGAGGCAGAAGCGCGGGCACGTGACGAGCGCCTTGCCGATCCGAATTGGAAGGAAGAGCACGTGGAGCCGGGCGATCAAGACCCGAACGGCCCCTATCGTCCGGCGGCGCTGATCGCCCAAGCGCCTTCTGGGGGCGAGGCGGGCGAGCCGAGCGATCTCAGCGCGCCGCCGTCTGCCGACGAGCTCTCATCGCGCGGCGTGGATGTGTTGGTTCCCGAAGGCGGCGAAGCTCCTGCCACCGGTAGGGAAGAGGCCGAAGAGACCATCGACTGAGTGTCGGAAGAATTCTGCTGAGCTGAGTCCGCGAGCGTCAGCTGAGTATTGGCTGTCCGTAGCTGAGCACCTGCTCGGCCTGCGGCTTGCTCGGCACCTTTGAAACGAACCTTATGAGAAAGCATTTGCCCATGACATGGACATGCTCGTCCTTTTCCTTTGAACTTGAAAAGCCCCTCATCATGGGGATACTCAACCTCACGCCCGACTCCTTCTCGGACGGCGGTTCCTATCCGACCGAAGAAGCTGCGTTTCGGCGCGCCTCTGAGATGCATGAGGAGGGGGCGGCCGTCATTGACGTTGGGGGAGAGTCGACACGCCCAGGCGCTCGAGAAGTTTCGCCTGATGAAGAATGGCTTCGCATCGGAAGCGTCGTGAATCGGCTCGCCCATGAGGGATTTTGCGTGAGCGTCGATACCCGGCATGCCGAGGTGGCACGGCGTGCGGTCGGGGCCGGGGCGTCAATTATCAACGACGTTTCCGGCTTTCGCGATCCGGCAATGCGGGAGGTCGCGCGGCAAGGCGACGCGGGGCTCGTTGTGATGCACATGCAGGGCGAACCCGCCACGATGCAGCGAAACCCTTCCTATGGCGATGTTGTTGCCGAGGTACGCGATTGGCTGGCCTCGCAGGCCGTGCTACTTGAGCGTGAGGGGATCGCAAAGAAGCGCATCTGCCTCGATCCAGGACCAGGTTTCGGAAAGACCGCCGAGCAAACGCTTCAGCTCATGCGTCATATCGATGAAATCGCTACGCTCGGCTATCCGGTGATGGCGGCCGTTTCGCGGAAGAGCTTTTTGAAGAGCGTGTACGACCCGCAAACGTTTGATGAGCGCGATCACGTATCGGCCAAGGAGGCGGTCATGGCATGCCGCCTCGGAGCCCGCATCGTCCGTGCGCACAACGTGGCGCTCACAAAACAGGCGTTGGAAGAGGCGTTTGGTGGACTTTCGGATTGAGACCTATGAGGAGCTGGAGTCCACGAACGAGGTCGTACGTCGGCGTTTGCGTGAGGGTGTGCCCGAGGGGTTGGTGGTCACCGCGCGACGTCAAACCGCAGGACGCGGGCGCATGGGGCGCGTTTGGGAAAGCCCGACCGGAGGCTTGTATTTTTCAGTTGGCTTGAGGCCTCAGGTGAGTTCCGAGCAACTTGGTTCACTGAGCTTGGTGACAGCGATTGCGATGGCGCGTGTGCTGCGGGAGTTCGTTTCCCCTGCAAACCGCAAGCTCATACGCATCAAATGGCCAAACGACATCGTGTGGGGCCCTGCATCTGAGTCCTTCCATAAGCTTTGCGGCATCTCGCTGGATGGCTCTGCGGACGGCGTGTGCGTCGGCATCGGCGTAAACGTCATCGCGCCTGCTGGAAGGCCCGAGGTTTTGGGGAAAAATCTTCCAACCTATCTGGGCGATCTCGGTTTTCAGGATACGGACGTTTATCATGCCTGCAACAAAATCTTGCAGGCTACTCTCTCGGCGTTTTCCCCGCTTTACGAATCATGGCGATCCGAAGGGTTTACGCCGTTCGCCTCGTCCTACCAAGGCCTCTCCTTGCTCGATGGCGAGCTCGTGCAGGTGCATGACGAGAGGAGAGGACTGCTTGCGCAAGGGCGCGCCGTTGGCATCAATGAAAACGGCTGTCTTCTCATCGAAGCCCCCAACGGCACGTTGAACGCCATCTTCTCAGGCAAAGTCTCCCTTCTCAATTGATGCGCCTCGCTTGGGATCAAAACGACGTGGACTCGGTTCTGTAGACGAAGCTCTGCCCGTCGCGCTCAGCGAGCATACGACCCGATTTCGCCAATCTTCGGAGGGCAACAGAGGCAGCTTGGCGTTTCATCCCGAACACCTCAACGAGATCATCTGCGCTGATCTGACCTCTATCATGGCAAAGTGCGAGGATCTCGTCAGATGCAACGCGTCGATGATTTGTCTTGATGCCTGTGACGTTTATGATAGGTAGCGTGATGCGTACTTCATCTGGCGTATAGGTCTCTTCAATAACCGGTTCTGCATCGAAGTGCTTCTGCCACGTTTGGTATATGGCCTGCAGACCGCTTCCGGCTCTATCGACAATGCCGACAAGTGTGAAAATTTTCGCAAGCGTTGGATTGCGCCATTGGCTGACGCCTCCGGCGATGGCGACCTTTCTATCTATGAGAAACGTACCAGAATTCATAACGGTCAATGAACCGGAATCGATGAGCACCCGCACTTGCGAGCCGACGGAGTAGTAGGCATGAACGAGTGCGTTGACCACAGCTTCATGGACAGCATCGTTGAGAGCGCTTCGAGTTGTATGGCCCATGCCGTTATCGACAAGGCCGAATGGCTGCGCAAGTGCCCGATCGAGTCGTGCTGCGACTTCGTAATAGAAGTCAATGAGATTGCCGCTCCAGTCTCCCGTTCCTGAATGGAGCCGATCGGACCAACGGAGGCTGCTGTCAAGATTCTCTTGGTAATCCAAGTGGTAGTTCGCGAAAAAGGCATGAATCCAATGTTCTTGGCCAAAAGCTAGAAGTCCCGCCTGTGTTGGATGCATTCTGCGATCATTGCCGAGGCCGAGCGCATTCACATGAAAGAGAAAATCCTCATCGCCTTCCGTGGTCCACGGGCTTGTCTCCCTTAAACGGTTGAAACGCTGACGATAGGCGGCAATGGTCCTCTGATCCAGCGCATCGATACCAAGCTCATCGATAGGCGTTGTGTCTGCACGGGGATTTCGGTCGTAATGCATACGATCGAGCTCTGCGGAGCTCGCGCGATAATCCGATTCTCCACGTCGAACGTATGCCACCATACGATGGCTCTTGGCGTCGTAGACCTCAACGGGCTTATCGTTCCTGTTTGCCTTGGGGACGTTGATGATGACGACGGTTGCGCCGTTAATGTTCATCGAGCTAACCGCATCCGCCGGCAGAATATCTTGGGGTGTCTTATTGGGGTCGCGTGCCTGATCCCAGAATTCTTTTATCAAGTGATCGGGATCGTCTACCCCTGTGATGCGATATTGCTTCTCGCCATTCAGGTCATGTTCTTGGATGCCAAGGACAATCTCGCCGCCCTCGGTGTTCGCAAAGGCGGAATATGTCTCCCAGAGATCTTCGGGGATCGCGTGCTGGGCCCATTTGAACTCGAGCGTCAAATTTTCATGGGGCTCATCAAGTTCGTCGATAAAAGCCATATGTCATCGCTCCTTACGCACGGCGTTTGCATACAATTTTACGGTCAAACGCAAACATTGAATCTTGTACGCATACAACAGGCATTGTACACGTACAAATGGGTTTGTATTAATACATCCCGAAATGTATGCGAACAAAAAGCATTGTACGCAAACAATCATGTTTGTATGCGTACAAACTCAGATATACGCGAACAATCATGTTTGTATTGATACAAATGCGTTTGTATGCGCACAACTTGCAATGTATGAGAACAATCTTCGATGTATGCGTGCAATAAGGGATGTATGCGAGCGGCGAGGGATGTATGCGTACAATTCAAGCGTTTGAGGAAGAATCATAACGCCCTTTTGGGCGAACGAGCACCTATGGTGAGCTCTTCAGGAGAAACTAACGCGAAGAGCAATTGAGCAAAGCTGATTATCTGGTCTTGCTCGATAAGGTTTTCGATGTAACGAAAGGGGGTTGGATCGGTTTGACCCAGCCCCCATGCGTTGAGCGGCGGAATGCTTTGTTGCCGCTGTTGCCGCTGCCGCTACGCCTGTCGCCGTCGTTGCCGTAGCGGCCGACGTCGTTATCGCAGCGGCAACCGTCGCTTAC
>CANQTB010000121.1 GCA_947626665.1 uncultured Eggerthellaceae bacterium | reverse complement strand
ACCTCCGAGGCCGGCGGCAACCTTACCGCACCTGCAACGCTGTCATAAGAGCCGCTATTGCAGGAGGCTGTCGTAGAAGGAGTGATGTTCCTTTTGCTGCAATTGCTTGCTCAAGTTTCACAATGTCGGCCACGTTGAGAATTATGTCGCCCTGTGCCATCGCTTTCCTCCCTTTGGGTCACATATCAGTATGATAAGGGAGCGCGGGTCAATGAAGCGTGAAATTTATATTGACATGATGTCAGCTTAATGGCATTATCAGAACTGACATTATGTCAGTTTCTCGTGCGTAGCCCAAAGGAGAGGTCGGCTTTAAACGCATCAAGTCGTTGATACGAATTTGCAAGAGAAAGTGGTGCAAAAATGATCGATAATACTTTTGGCAGAAGAGATTTCCTGAAAGGAGCTGCCATCGTTGGGGGAGCTGCGATTGCGGGCATGAACTTATCGCTGATCTTGTGCAAGGGCTGAACGCCACTATCGTTGAATGCAACACCGCCTATGGTGGGCAGCGCTCCTCTACCGATCGTCACCTTCAGGTGGCAGCCAACAACGGGTTCACCGCAATCGCCGATCTCCCAATGGCGAGGCTTTGATTCGTCGGATGGAATCGCTGAACGGCCCTCACATTCTCGATCATGCCGAAGCCCTTGGGATGGGCACGAAGAGCTACGAGCTGATCGACCTTGACGCGTAGCGTTGCGCAGGGAAAGACGCTTTTATCGAATGTTCGGGTTTTATCAGGAACGCTATGAGATCGCATGAATATCTGCAAACCGGCGACGTGATCGGAAAATGCCTCTCATTCCGTTCGCCTGATGCAGCATAATGGAAAAGCATGACGAAGCAGTAGAAGGGAGAATGAAGATGTCGAAAATATTAGTCGCTTATTTTTCCGCAAGTGGAACAACGGCCCGTGTGGCCAAAAACCTCGCTGAGGCAACGGGAGCGGATCTTTATGAAATCGCACCGAAAGTGCCTTATACTTCAGCAGATCTTAACTGGAACGATCGTAATTCGCGTAGCAGTAAAGAAATGAATGACCGTGCAAACCGCCCAGAACTTTCGGATCGCAATGCCAAGATCGATGAGCATGATACGATCTTCATCGGCTTTCCGGTTTGGTGGTACACCGCGCCCCGCATCATCGACAGCTTCCTCGACGCTTATGACTTCGCGGGAAAGAAGATCGCGCTATTCGCCACCTCGGGAGGAAGCGGACTCGGCAACACTGCCAGTGATCTTATGAGCGCCCATCAGGGAGTGACCATCGTTGACGGGCGTCTTCTCAATGGTCGTCCAAGCGCGTCTCAGCTTAAAAGCTGGGTGGAATCAATCTAGAGTTGCCGCCCGACAATCAATACAAGTGCCCCCGAACTGGAAGGAATTGGACTGAAAATATCTCCATCATAACCCGTGAATCAGTAAAAAGGAATTGATGCTTGAAGGGAACCTCTCTATAATATGACCATGTTGGTCAGGTTGAGGAGATCATATGGTTCAGGCAAATATTTTGGAAGCAAAGACGGGTCTATCCGCTCTTTTGCGTCTTTTGGAAACAGGCGAGGAGGATCGTATCGTCATTGCTCGTCGGAACAAACCGATTGCCCAAATCACTTTATGCGAGCAAGCAGATCATGCGAAACGCATCGGTGCGGCGAAGGGAAGGAAGCTCTATGCAGAAGGGTGGGATGATTCCTCCTTCAATGAAGAAGTTGCTGCTTTGTTCAAGGTGCCGTCATGAGAATTTTGCTCGATACTCATGTTCTCTTGTGGGCGCTCACGGAAGATAAGAGATTGCCCGCTATCGCCAGCAAAATGATTGAAGATCTTTCGAATGCCATCTATTGCAGCGTTGCCTCACTTTGGGAGATCTCGATTAAGCATGCGGTGCACCCTGATCTCATGCCGACCGACGCGGAAACGCTTAAAGAATTATGCAAAGAGGCTGGCTATGAGCTTTTGTCGATAGAGCCTCGCCATATCATCGCGCTGGAAAGCTTGGAAGCCGCCGGACAGAAACCCATCCATCATGATCCCTTCGACCGCATATTGATTGCTCAAGCAAAGAGCGACTCGATGGTTCTCCTTACGGCAGATGCCTTAATATCGCGTTACGACGAAAGCTGCATTCTGTCCCTTGGTTCATCATAGCTGATATTGCTCAACCTTCACGATGTCGGTAACATCGTGGACAATGTTGTTTTTGTCGTTAAGTTCCCCTTCTCACTAAACGACATTGCCGGCTTTCTGCTTGCCGTTTTGCGCCATGACGCCGACGAGCGCGTGGGGAACGTAGAGCTCTTCCAGATATTCGGTTTCGTCGTCGGTAAGTTTCAGATCGACAGCATGGGTCATACCCTCAAGCTGCGGAAGTTTCGTCGCGCCGACGACGGGCGCCGTCACTTTCGTGAGCAGCCAGGCGAGCGCTATCTCGGTCATCGGAACACCGCGCTTATCGGCGAGTTCTGCCACGCGCGAGATGATCTTCGCGTCTGCCTCCGCCGTCGCATCGTACTTGAACTTCGCGTAGGCGTCTTCCTCGAGGCGTTTCGAGCTTTCTCCGGGATGCTTCGAGAGCCGCCCTCCCGCAAGCGCGCTATAGGGGGTCATTGCGATATGCTCTTCGGCGCACAGCGGCGCCATCTCGCGTTCTTCCTCGCGAGCAATAAGGTTGTAGTGATTTTGCACCGAGACGAACTCCGTCAGCCTATGATTGCGTGCATAGCAGTTCGCTTTTTCCAGCTGCCAGGCGAAGCAGTTGGAAATGCCGATCGCGCGAACCTTGCCGGAAGCGACCGCATTATGCATTCCCTCCAGAACTTCCTCCATCGGCGTGTGATAGTCCCACATGTGGCAGATGTAGAGATCAACGTAATCCAGCCCAAGGTTGGTGAGACTTTTCTCCAAGCAGCTCGCGACATGATCCTGGCCGGTGAAGCCGTTGTCGATTTCCTCTTGGCTACGCGGGGTGAATTTCGTTGCGATCACAAAGTCGTCGCGGCGGGCGAAATCTTTGAGCGCACGGACGACGAACTGCTCGCTCGTGCCGTTTTGATAGACCGGCGCCGTGTCGAAAAAGGTGATGCCGAGCTCAAGGGCGCGCTTGACGATCTCTCGCGTGGCGGCCTCGTCAATCGTCCACGAGTGCTGCCCCGTCGCCGCATTGCCGAAGCCCATGCATCCAAGGCAAATACGAGAGACTTCAATATCCGATGTTCCTAATTTCGCGTACTCCATGACAAGCTCCTTCGTTTCCGCTGATTGAAATGCCGATAGTCTTGTAATCTGATGTTCCTATATTGACACGATGTCAGCTTAGCGTCAATATATAACTGACATAATGTTGGTTTGCTATTTGACGAGCGAAGTGCATGCCGCGAAAAGGTGCACTCCGCAAGGCAGCCGGCTACCTACCGTGAGAGAAGCGAGGGTCTGAGCATGAACATTCTCATTCTGCAAGGGAGTCCGAACACGGATGGATCGACCGCTCTTCTCTGCGAGCAGTTTGCCCGCGGAGCTTCAGATGCGGGGCACAATGTCACGCGGATCGATGTCGCAGAAATCGGTTTCTCTCCTTGCACGGGTTGTGTGACCTGCGGTTACGGAGGCCCTTGTACTCTCCATGACGGATTCGATGACATACGCGCGCAAATACTTGCGAGCGATATGATCGTTCTGGCGACGCCGCTTTACTATTACGGCATGACGGCCCAGCTGAAAGCCTGCATCGATCGATTTTGCTCTGCCAACCCCAGCATCACCGGAAAGTGCCTCGATTCTGCGCTGATTGCCGTCGCGTGGAATGCCGATAGCTGGACATTCGATGCCTTGGAAGCCCATTACGACACCCTCGTCCGCTACCTTCGATGGAACGATCGCGGGCGCATTCTGGGGAAGGGGTGCGGCACACCTTCCATGACGAACCGGAGCCGTTTCATGAAAGAGGCTTATGACCTCGGGCGCTTCCTGTAAATTTCGCAGATGCCCGAAGGTTGATTGCCGCCATACACAGCTATTCGTCATCGTCCATATTACCCGCTATCGACCAAGCAGAAAGAGCCCGTCACTATGCCGAAAGTATCCGAATCGTTCACCGAGGCCCGCAAAGAGGAAATCCTCAACGCCTGTGAGAAGCTCTATCAAACGATGGACTTCAAGGACATCACGCTAAAGGACATCGCCGACATGACGAGCTTCTCGCGCGCCTCCATCTACAACTACTTCCAAACAAAAGAGGAGATTTTCCTCGGGCTTTTGAAGCGGGAATACGATCTGTGGATAGAGGCGCTCATCGCGCTGAGGGACGAAAACGAAACGCTTTCGGCAGACGCCTTCGCACAAAAGCTGGGGCAAACCCTCGCCGACCGGTGGCAGCTCCTGAAGATCATGTCGATGAACCACTACGACATGGAGAGCAACAGCAGCCTCGAGCGGCTCACCTGCTTCAAAGTGTCATACGGCACATCCATGAAGACCTTGGAATCGTGCCTCGTGAAGTTCTTCCCGAACATGGGGAAGCGCGAGCGCGAGGATTTCATCTACGGGTTCTTCCCGTTCATGTTCGGCATCTACCCCTATACCTATGTGAACGAGAAGCAGACCCAGGCGATGGAGCAGGCGCAGGTTCACTACGTTTTCATGTCCATCCGCGAGATAACCGCCCGTTTCGTAAAGACTCTCCTGCGTGCTTCATGAGCAAGCACTCATGGTGAGAACAAGCAGATCATGCGAAGCGCATAGGCGTAGCGAAGGGAAAGACGCTCTATGCGGAAGGATGGGACGATCCCTCCTTCAATAAAGAAGTTGCTGCTTTGTTCAAGGTGCCGTCATGAGGATTTTGCCCCTTCATCCATCGTAGCTGAAGAATCGTCAAGGTGCTCAGCGGCGCACTTTCACCGCGTCGCATCGTGAATGCAACATTTCTGATACTATTGAGCAGGCGCAGGCCACAGCGCTCAAATTTTTGAGATAGTAGCCGCTCAACGAAACGCCCAGTTTCAATGAAAGCCCAGTTTGCACTGATGGGGGTGACATGATGAAAGGCCATATCAAAGACGACGCTAAAAAGGTGGAAGAGGGGATCAAGGATAACCTCTCAGAAGCCGCACAATCCACCAAAGACACGCTTGAGCAAGACAAAGAGGAAGTAGAAGAACTCATCCGTGATGGCGAATGGGCCGTCAAAGAGGCGGCGCACGACATCACGCATCCGAAAGACCTCGGATCCGACATTTCCAAAGCGGCACACGAAGCGGTGGAACATGTGGAAGAGACAGGCGAGAAGGTCGTCAACGGCATCCGCAGCATTCCGGAGGCGCCGACCGCGATTCGGCATAAGATTGAGCACGTCGAGGAAGAGGCCGGCGACCTTATCGACTACGCGCGCTCTGAGCTGGACACGCCAATCAACAAGCGGAAGATCCCCCTTGTCCTGAAAATACTCGCCGTGCTGGTCATTTTGGGAGGCCTTTCCGCTATCGGTGAGGTGGTGGAGGCCATCGTCGCATTGGTCGATGCCTATTCCAAGAGCATCACCATCCAGATCGTCTTCGTCTACATCACGCTGTTCATCTTCGCCCTCATCGCCCTTACGACGATCTTTTTGGGAATACGTCTGCTGCTCAACAAGCGGCGGTTCGCGGCGCTCACCATCAACGTCATCTATGTTCTGATTGCGCTTGGCGTTCTGTGCTCCATCATGCTCTACGGCATCACGTGGAGGCTCATCCTTTATGGCGTTTACTTCGGCATCAACGTCGCCTTGCAATCTTACCTCGATCCGAGCTTACGTGAGGAACGGGAGCTGCGCCGGCGTCTGCGCGACATGGAGACCCGCGAGCAAGCGGAGAAGGGAACGCTCGGTCTCGATCAGTCCGGCAAGGGCTACATCACCCTGAACTTCTTCAACATGTTCTGG